>JAGAQK010000133.1 GCA_017622825.1 Clostridia bacterium
CCATCATTTTTTGGTTTTATATTTTATTATCTGTTGTTGATAAGCTTTGTAAGTTCTACAGGTTCAACAATTTTGCCGTCTTTATATACGCGCATATTACCTGAAGCTATCTCGTCAATCAGAATTACTTCACCATTGTTGTAACCAAATTCAAATTTAATATCCCACAAATCAAGGCCGATACTCTTGAGGTCTTCTGCTACGATTTTTGTGATTTTTAAAGTCTGTTCTTTCATGCTTTTGAACATGTCCATGCTCATAACGCCCAACGCTTCGAGACCTTCTGCAGTAACGAGAGGATCGCCTTTTTCGTCATTTTTGAATGTACATTCAACGTATCCGCCCTCTAAAACCGTGCCGTCTGCAATATATTCGCCGTATCTGCGAATAAAGCTTCCTGTTGCAACAAGTCTACAAATTACTTCAAGTCCGTGGCCGAAAACCTTGCCGGGAAGTACTTCCATTGTAGCTTCATCAAGATTTGCACCTACGTAATGTGTCTTGATTCCTGCTTTTTTAAGAAGTTCAAAATAGTAAATAGATGTTTGCAAATTTGCCTTGCCGATACCTTCTATTGTAAGACCTACAGAGTTCTCACCCGGGTCGAATACGCCGTCTTTTCCTGTACAGTCATCTTTAAACTTAAGCATAACATTACCGTTATCTAACTCGTAAACATCTTTTGTTTTACCTTCATAAACTTTTTTCATAATAAAAGCTCCTTTCAAGAAGAAAAAATTACCGTGATATTCTATCACTTTTTTGCGGTTTTGTATATCTTTTTTTTGCTTTCGGAAATCTTTTTTTGCTCTCCTTTGATGTTCTCCTCAGGCTTTTTAAAATACTGATATAAGCAGCACTCGAGGCGCCCGTTGTAAAGTTTTCGTCGCTTGTCCGCATACCTGCCAAAATACTTTTCAAAAAACTTATTGGACGTTATCACAAAATATGACCAATCATCAAATGTTTTAAATGTTTTTCCCATTCCTTTATACAGTTCAATGGCATAATTCTCGTCATCAAGCCTCTCGCCGTATGGCGGATTCGTCACAATATAGCCTTTTTGATATTTTGAACCTGCTTTTGAGTAATCCATTTTTTGAAAATGTATACAACCGCCCACACCGGCAAGCTCTGCATTTTTCTTTGCTTGCCTGAGTGCAAAATAATCTATATCCGACGCATATATTCTCAAATTTGCTTCTTCGTCAGAAAGCACAGCACTTTCGGCTTCGCTACGTACTTTTTTAACTATTGAAGTATCACAGCAAGGCCACTTTTCAAAATCAAATTCACGCTTTAATCCGGGCGCAATATGCTTTCCTATCATCGCCGCTTCTATTGCAATCGTACCGGAGCCGCAAAAAGGGTCCAAAAGCGGCCTGTCAGGCTTCCATCTGCTTAAATCAATCATAGCGCAAGCCAAAGTCTCTTTAATAGGTGCTTTAACAGCCTGTTCCCTGTAGCCTCTCTTGTGCAACCCTGCTCCCGAAGTATCAACAGTCAGCAGTGCCATATCATTCAAAATCGAAATTTCTATTTTATATTTCGGCCCGGTTTCTTCAAACCACTCTACGTTGTAAACGCTTTTCAACCTCTCTACTATCGCCTTTTTTACAATTGCTTGGCAATCCGGCACGCTGTGCAGTGTTGATTTCACTGATTTACCCGACACCGGGAAGCACGCATCTACCGGCAAAAGCTTTTCCCATTCTATCGCCTTTGTTCCCTGAAAAAGTTCTTCAAAAGTCACAGCTTTGAACTCTCCCATATTTATAAACACGCGGTCTGCGCACCTTAAATACATGTTTGCCCTTGCTACTGTCTCAAAGTCACCTTGAAAATCAATCCTGCCGTTACGCGTCTCGACGTTTTCTGCACCTATTTTTTTAAGCTCATACGCTACACACGATTCAATCCCGAATGCTGTAGAGGCGATTAAATTCATCATTTCCAATTCCTTTCAAATAATTTGTGCACATTTCACATACTTTCTCGTCTTGAGCCTGCCATGTGGCTCCGGCGTTTTTTCCGTACGGAACGCTCTTTAGCAATACACTTTCGTCTTTTGTGGGGTGTTTTACCAAAATAGCGCCTGACCACAATGCAGGGAATGTCACGTTGCCGCAAGTCACCCTTTTGCCTTTGTATTTAACGTC
Source organism: Clostridia bacterium (assembly GCA_017622825.1). Lineage (GTDB taxonomy): Bacteria > Bacillota > Clostridia > UBA1212 > UBA1255 > Egerieisoma. The sequence continues at coordinate 2,160 of JAGAQK010000133.1, forward strand.
GTCCAGAAGCGGATGGCCGCTGAAAGCCATTTGTGCTCTTATTTGATGCGTTCTGCCGGTAACCGGGATTGCAAAAACAAGCGTGTTATTTCCAATATGCCCCACAACGTCATAGACGAGTATCGACTCTTTTCCGCGTTTTTTGTCGTCAACAACTATGTTTCTGCGTTCGTCTTTGTATAAATAATGACGAATCATGGCATTTTTTGTCTTAATATGTCCCTCCGCAAGTGCAAAATAACCTTTTTTGAATGTTCCTGCACGCATTTCGGCAGAAAGTCTTGATGCTCCCTTTGATGTTTTGGCGAAAATCATCGTACCGCCTACATTTCTGTCTAATCTGTGCACAAGTCCCACAAAAGCCTTGCCCGGCTTTTGGTATTTTTCTTTCAAATACTCCCCGATTATAGACAGCATATCTTCTCCTTCAGGTTCACTGCCGTCTGACTGTGACAGAACACCTGCCGGTTTTACCACTCCGATTATGTGATTATCTTCATATAAAATTTCTAATTTCATACTTTTTTGTCGAAAACTATTTTAAAAATCTGCCTTCCAAGCTGCAAATGATCCGCATGGCAGATACGTTCCTTTCAT
>JAGAQK010000134.1 GCA_017622825.1 Clostridia bacterium
AGGATTTTGGGTTTCATTTAAAGTTGCAATAAAAACTTGCCTTGTAGCTCTATTGATAGCAGTTTGTATCGTAGGTGGTTTACTTGTTGGCGTTGTTGCCGGCTGTATTATCACAACAGAGCCCTTGACAGAAAAGGATTGGGATATAAAAAGTTCTACAGCGCTGACATCATTTATATATGATAGTCAGGGCAATGAACTGGTAAGTATACAGGGTACCGCAAACGAAAACAGACAGTTGGCAGATATTGAAGAAATTCCCGATTACTTCGCGAAAGCGTTTGTTGCAATAGAGGATGAACGCTTTTATTCGCACAACGGTGTAGACGTTAAGAGAACGGTAGCCGCATTCTTGGGATATGTGGTTCCAAGTATGGGAAGCCACGGCGGCAGTACAATAACGCAACAAGTAGTAAAGAACCTTACGGGTGATGATGCCAGAAGCGTTCCGAGAAAAATAAGAGAGCAGTGGAGAGCAATGAGCCTTGAAAAAGAACTTGACAAGGAAGAAATTCTCGAGCTGTATATGAATATTATTTATATGGGACAAAACGTGTATGGCGTTAAGGCGGCGGCTTTGGCGTATTTCGACAAGGACGTGTCTGATTTGAGCCTTGCTGAATGTGCTTTCCTCGCGGGAATCACAAACAATCCGGCAAAGTACAACCCGTTTACGGTTAAAGGAAGAACAAATTGCTATAAAAGACAGATTAACATTCTTGATAAAATGCTTGAATGTGAGTTTATAACAGAGGAAGAATATATTGAAGCTATACAGGAGAAGTTGGTAATAAACGAAGACTATAGACAAGAGGTTGTTGAGGCTTCTATTTACAGCTATTTCGTTGATGCAGTTCTTGTGGATGCAAGAGAAGCTCTTGTGGAGGCAGGATACACAAACCAGCAGGCAAAGGATTTGATTTATCAAGGCGGAGTTAAAATTTATACAACTCAGGATCCTGATATTCAAAAGATCGTAGATGAGGAATATTGTAATATATCTAACTTCCCTGTAAATCATCTTTACAGTGATCCCGATGATATGGCACAGTCTTCAATAGTAATAATGGACCAGGCAACGGGACATGTTAAGGCTATGTACGGTGGCTTTGGCGAGAAGAAACAAAGTTTGTCGTTTAACTTTGCGACGAGTGCTTTGAGACAGCCCGGTTCGGCAATAAAGCCGATTCTTGTGTACGGCCCCCTTGTGGACCAGCACGTGATTAACCTGACGTCTACCGTTGATGACCTTCCTGTTTTCTTGGATAAGCAAAATCCTGAAGAATTGTGGCCTATGAACCACGAGAAAAACTTTAATGGCAGAATAACAGTCAGATATGCGCTTCAGCAATCAATAAATATTGCGGCGGTAGCTCTTTATAAAGACCATGTGTCAGCAAATCTTCAATATTTGAAGAAGCTCGGCATTGACAGGACAAGCGAGACACACCTGTCATTGGCTTTGGGCGGCTTTACAAACGGTGTTACAACAGAGCAGATGTGTGCGGCGTACGTTCCGTTTGCAAATGGCGGTACGTACTACAAGCCAATAACATTTACGCATATAGAGGACATTAACGGCAACACAATTTTGACAAATACAGGTTCTCCGACTGTTGTTTATGACGACTATCGTACGAGTGCCATTATGACTGACCTTTTACAGTCTGTTGTAACGGGCGGTACGGGAAGAAGAACGCAGATATACAATGCAAAAGGTGAATTTATCCCCACAGCAGGTAAAACGGGTACAACAACAAGCAGTTACGATTTGTGGTACTGCGGATACACGCCGTATTACACGTGCGCTGTTTGGTACGGATACGAAATGCAAAAGACAACAACAGCCGCAGAGAGTATTGCTCACGTTAGCCTTTGGGCAAAGGTTATGAACAGAATTCATGCTGAGCTTCCCGCAAAATCTTTCGAACAGCCGAGTAACGTGGTTAACGTGCAGGTTTGTAAGCATTCGAATATGCTTCCTACAGAAGCTTGTCGAAAGGACCCGAGAGGAAGTTGCATTATAACAGGCACGTTTGCAGTTGGCACGGAGCCTACGGAGTATTGTAATTTTCATAGAACTGTAGTGCTTTGCAGTGCAGGGAAAGATCCTATGGGTAAGAATTATATTGCAGGACCTTATTGTACTGAGGCAACCAAATATGAATACACGGGAACGTATAGAAATGTTTCGAAGGAAACTTATGATGCTATTTTGAAAGGGCATTACGTTAGCGATTGGAAATATGAGATATCACATGCTGATGAGACGTGCCCGTATTGTAAGCCTTAGCAAAAATTTTTGCTTGACTCATATAATTTTATTGTGGTAGACTATATGGGTAAACCGATGAGGAAGGGTAAGTACGTTTCACCTCTTTTTCCCCAGAGAGCTGCAGGTGGTGGGATTGCAGTGAAAAATATGAGACAGAATGGACTTCCGAGGGCGAGTTGAAAAGAATTTGTTTTTTGAACTGATTCTGAGTATGCAAGCCGGAGTATGGCACTCCGTTAAAAAAAGTCTGCATATGACTGTATGCGTAAGTGGGTGTTGATTACACCAAGCCGGGTGGCACCGCAGGATATGATTTAAGTCAGATTTCATCCTGTCCCAGCATAAACTTACTGGGACAGGATTTTTATTTTGTCCCCAACTCAAAGCGGAAACTGTCCGCAAAATTTTATGAAAGGAGACAGATAACATGTCACAAAAAGAGATACCGTACAAGATTTATTTAGAAGAATCGGAGATGCCGAAAGCATGGTATAATCTGCGTGCAGATATGAAAAATAAGCCGGCGCCGCTTCTTAATCCCGAAACGTTAAAACCTATGACAGCAAAAGAGTTGTCGGGCGTTTTCTGTGATGAGCTTATAGAACAGGAGCTTGACGAGACAACGGCATATATAGAAATACCTGAGGATATCAGAAATTTCTACAAGATGTATCGTCCGTCACCTTTGGTAAGAGCTTATTGTCTTGAAGAAAAGTTGCAGACACCTGCAAAGATTTATTATAAATTTGAAGGAAATAACACGAGCGGCAGCCATAAGCTGAACTCAGCAATAGCGCAGGCATATTATGCTAAAAAGCAAGGCTTAAAAGGCGTAACTACAGAAACGGGTGCCGGTCAGTGGGGAACAGCACTTTCGATGGCGTGCTCATACTTTGACTTGGAGTGCAAAGTTTATATGGTAAAATGCTCATATGAACAAAAACCTTTCAGGCGAGAGGTAATGAGAACGTACGGAGCTTCCGTAACGCCTTCTCCTTCAATGGACACCGAAATCGGCAAGAAAATCTTGGCAGAACATCCGGGTACGTCGGGAAGTCTCGGCTGTGCGATTTCCGAAGCAGTGGAAGTAGCGTCGAAAACGGACGGCTACCGTTACGTTTTAGGAAGCGTACTGAACCAAGTATTGCTTCACCAAACTGTTATTGGCTTGGAAACAAAAACGGCACTTGATAAATACGGAGTAAAAGCAGACATAATCATTGGCTGCGCCGGCGGCGGCTCTAACCTTGGAGGACTTATTTCGCCATTTATGGGTGAAAAGATTCGCGGTGAGGCAGATTACCGTATTATAGCTGTAGAACCGGCTTCTTGCCCAAGCTTTACAAGAGGAAAATATGCTTATGATTTCTGTGACACGGGAATGGTTTGTCCCTTGCAGAAGATGTATACGCTGGGAAGCAATTTCATACCGGCGGCAACACACGCAGGCGGCTTGAGATACCACGGCATGAGCTCGGTTCTTTCGCAGCTTTATGCAGATGGCCTTATGGAGGCTTGCTCCGTAAAGCAGACAGAGGTTTTTGAAGCAGCAGAAAAATTCGCTCGCGTAGAAGGAATTCTTCCTGCACCGGAGAGCGCACACGCTATAAAAGTTGCAATCGACGAGGCTATGAAGTGCAAAGAAACGGGCGAAGAAAAAACGATTGTTTTTGGTCTTACAGGTACAGGCTACTTTGATATGATGTCATATGAGAAATTCCATAACGGCGTTATGACTGACTATGAGCCTACTGATGAGGAGATAGAGACTGCACTTAAGAGATTGCCAAAACTTGATGTTTGATTTTTGGAAAGCCGCTTCGGTAGAAATGCCGAAAGCGGCTAAAAATTTTGTTATAGACAATAATTTTTTGTTGTGTTATAATCCATCTACTTCTCAAATTTTAAAGATATTTTGCAGAAGCACATAATAAAAGATTATATTATAAGCAGTTATGCCAATGTGGCTCAGGGGTAGAGCAATTCACTCGTAA
>JAGAQK010000135.1 GCA_017622825.1 Clostridia bacterium
CCTCTTCCGATAAATAATACGGTTTTGCCTTCAAATCAACCTTCATTTTGTTCTCCTTCCCAATCTTTATTTAATTAAACTACCTCATAACAACCCAATTATTGCAGATTATCCATAAACTTTTTAATCTGTTCTTTCATCAAATCATAGTAGAAAGTACCATGCACAATTGATGGTTCCAAATCTTTCGACTCTTCCTCGGATGGTTGTTCTCCTTTTGACCACTCATTCCATGATACAAGCAAAACTATCTTAGCTCCCAAATCTATCGCTCTTTGGAATTGCTTTTTCAATGTAGCTCCGTCTTCCCTGCGACTCTCCGGTATGTATCCTTCGTCTCCTTCTTCTCCCTGAGCTCTTGTCGCAGCCGAGCATGTTACTGCCTCTACCACACCATTGTGTACAGTATATGTCTGCGCGCCTCTTTCTTCCCAGCTCCAATATCTCATTGATCTAAGTGTTTCACTGTCAAACAAAGAACCCTGCTGTCCAACAAATCCGGTTACCCATCTAATTGTAAACCTATTGTCTAACCATGCAGGAACTGAGCCGTACTGTGTAGGTGTTGCGCCATAGCACATCAAAAGAGGCTTTCCCTCATAATAGAAATACATATCTTTAAATTTCTCGTTTTCAATGTACGCCTTATATACTTGGTTAACCTTTCTCTGGTGTTCTCCTCTGACAACACTTCCGGGTCCATTATGTCCCGGTCCAACAAAAATACAGATTTTCGGTGCATTGGGTATCTCTGCCCACACTTCAAAAAGCACATCCGTTGCTTCTTCTATCATACGGAAATCCTCAAGCTCGTCTCTCATTGTTGCCGGCACATAACCGGTATTGTTAGACCAATCAATAAACACAAAATCAACATCTGCCTCAGCAAGCAGCACTCCATGGCGATAAACAACTTCACGATCATCGGAAGCATATTTGCCGTCAAGCGGGTAGCTCCACGTGTCGCCATTCCACATGCCCTTTTTTCTATGCCATGTAGAATATGCAATGCCAACCATTCTGTCTTCTGCTTTTGATTTCTCATAAATTCCTACGCCCGTCTGATCGCACTCAACATCTTCATAATTATAAACTACCTTTTCATACAGTTGGTAATTCTTTTCCATTTCTGCTAAGACTTCCCCTTTTGCTTCCTCTGCCGAAATATAATGCATCTTCTTGGCACTGTCTTCCTTAAAGATGTATCCCATCGCTTCCGCAAAATCCGCAACAGCCAACAACAAGGCATCATTTTGTTTTACGGTTGTTATAAACGCATGGTCCGTACCGTTGACGTTTATAGTATCCGAATCTGCTTTTATTACCACTTTCAAATTGTTATATGTCATTTCCGCGCTGTTTTTATCTTCACTCAATGAATAACCGAAACCAAATAATTCAGCAATTCCTTCTGCAGGCGCGAAAAGTACGCCGTCAGCGTTATAAATGTACTCGCTGAATTCAAAACATTTTTTATCTTCAAATGCGTAATTTCTGTTTGTTTTAAGCGCGAAAACAGACTTTGACGGTTCATACTTCTTTTTGTCAGTTCCCATATTCGGAGTAAAATCAACGTCCACTTTCTCCGGAATTCTTATCGTCGCATCTATTTTCAAATCAATCTCTTCGATTGGTCCTTGACTGCTTTTACTCGGATCCTCTACCGGTCTCGTTTTACAAGATACAACCGAAAACGCCATCACCACAAGTAAAACAACAGAAATAAACCTTTTTATATTCATTATTGTTCCCTCCTCTTTTTGGTAAGAAGTATTATACAGAAAAAATGTATTTATTTCAATGTCTCAATATTTAATAATTATGAATATTTACGTTATCGAGACAGACGATTGGCATGTTTTAGAACGTAAATGATAGGTACAATCAGCAAGCCGCATACGAAATTGCTTATGCCATGCGTTATATCCCACGGTATTCCCGTAATAATCCACGCTTTCATCCCATCAAAATTCAGCCCTGCAATGAGCGCATATACGGGTGCATATAAAACCCCAAATAAAAAGCCGTGCAATGCGCAAACGCTCATGTAAACTATCGGTTGTATTTTCGTCGGAATACTTTGGGGCAGCAACATAACGAAGCCCCAAAGCACTGTCCATATATATATGTATGGTAACCACCACGCATCGAAGCCTGCAAAAGCTCCTGTCAAAAAAACGAATACGTAAATCGGATACAACGCTTTTTGTCTGTAAACCACAGTGATTGCTACTATGAATACTCCTATCATATGTATGTTGGGAAGTATTTCCATAAATAGTTTGGTGGCATACATGAGGGCGCCGAGCATTCCGAATATCGCGATTTCTTTTACTGTCGGTTTCATATTATTCTACTTTGAATGCGTAAGTGGCACCGGGCGTGATTGTCGTAGTGTCCACACCTGACATAGCGTATTCGCCGCCTATGTAGAAAGCCCAATATTTGCCGTCTTTGTCGTAGTCTACAGTGACGCCGTTTACTGTTTTAACGTAAAATCCCGCTGATTGTTGCTCGCCGGCAATGAGGTTGAGCTCCAAAAGTGCTTCTCCTACAGTTTTTTTGTTGGTGTGAATTTCAAATACGGTTTCTTTGCTTTCGGCGTCCGTCACCAAGAAATAAAACTTCGTTTCGCCTGTGCCGCGCACGTTTTCTGACGAAACGCTTCCTTCGTCTACCGCTGCTGTTGGCGTAGACGTTTCGTTGCTATCTTTACAACCTGTTGCTGTCAGTGCTATAGCCGCAATAAGCACAACACAAAGGAAGCAAGACAACAATTTTAATAATCGTTTGTTTTGCATAAAAATTTCTCCTTTTATGTTAATATTGTAGTTTTTTGTCTCTTGACCGGCACTCGCAGTCTTTTTAAGAGCTGGCTTTGGGCGGCAGAAAAGTATTTCGACTTAGCACTATGCATATCCGCCTTCTCAAGAAATTTTGTTATTTTCTCAATGACTTGTCCCCTGCTTGCGGCGCCGGGTAGGATATGCATTTTGTTTTGGTGTGCAACACGGCGACGTGCTCGTACAGGAATCGCACCTGTTTCCGTTTCTGCAAACAGCCTGCATTATGTATATCACATTTTGCGTGATTTTGAAAGATTTTTTTGTTATAATGAGATGAATGATTTATTATTTGCGGGTGTGATTTTTATGTTTCGTGAATTATCAAGAAAGAACAAGGAAATTTCGTACGAGGAGTGTGTTTCTGTTTTAACAAGTGAGACTCGCGGTGTGCTCAGCGTTAACGGCGACGGTGGCTACCCCTACGGAATGCCTATGAACCATTTCTACGATGTGCGCACGGGCAAGATTTATTTTCATTGCGGAAAGTCGGGTCACAGAATTGATTCTTTGATAAATGACGACCGTGTTTCTTTTTGTGTTTTTGACAAGGGCTTCAAAAAGGACGGCGAGTGGGCGCTAAATGTTAAAAGTGTTATAATTTTTGGTAGAATCAAAATAATTGAAGATATTGACGTCATCACAGAGATTGCCACAAAGCTGAGTCACAAATTTACGTCTGATGATGAATACATCAATAAGGAAATTCGCGCTTTTGCGCCTGTGACTAAGATATTAGAGCTTACACCTGAGCACGTTTGCGGCAAGTTAGTGAACGAATCATAAATTTAAGGGCGGATTGTCAAAAAAAAACTGTTGACAACAGTATTTTTATGTTGTATTATAGCGGAGCTTGAGGCTCATTGGTCAAGAGGCTAAGACGCCGCCCTCTCACGGCGGAAACAGGGGTTCGATTCCCCTATGAGTCACCACTAAAATAAAGACAAAGCACTATCTGTAATCAGGTAGTGCTTTTCTTTTTATTGATGACTAATCACCCGAATGTATCAATTGAGTCTGTATCGAATACCGCGTTTTCTTCCATGACCGTGATGAATTCTGCGTTCATGTTTTCGATCCATTTGCGAACTACAGGTGTCTGCCAAGGGCCTGTGCCCGGTTCCCAACCTCCCGGAGTGTTTGTCCAAAGCCAATCCGGTGTGGGCCAGAAAGTGTATTTCGCACCAATTGCTTCATAAACCGAAAGCTCCACTCCGCTCTGGCCATGGTGTGCCATCTGCACGGCATCAGCCTTGAGCTTTTCCGGATTATCCTTGTACAGCTCCAAAAGTTCTCTGCCGCCGTAAACGTACAGGTCACCGAGAATTATAAGGCTAAACTCCGTACCGTCATCTTTCTTCTCTGTTATGCGGTAAACTACAGACAAATCATTAATTGTCGCAGGAATCATATCAGGATTAACAGCACGAAGAACTTCAACCGTTACGTTATCAACTTGGAATATATCACCTTTATTTACAACTATCGTATTGTAAAAAGGATTTGCCATAACTGCATTTATTTGTTTAATTTCTTCAAGCGTCGAAACGTCGTCTGTTGTTACAAAATTCTCAGGAGTAGGGCTGTAACATACCTTGCCTACCTTGATGCTTGCGTCTTTGTTCTGGCTAAGCTCAATCAAAGTATCGTGATGGTCGTGATGAGGGTGTGTCAAAAGCCAAAGCTCGATTGAGCCGCCGTTTTCCGTAACAAGACGTTTGAACTCTGTCGCATCGCCGCGTGTGCCGCCGTCAACAGCAATGACCTTGCCACCTTTCGTAACAATAATAATACCCATCATTTGTGAGGGTGTGTTGTTATGCATAAGAATTATTTTCATTTTTATCACCTGTCAGTCGTTATTTTTGAGATAAGTATAAAATGTAAATCTCTCCGTGTCAACGGCGCAAACAGGTTTATTCCAAAGGGGTTTGTTTCTTCTTGATTTTTTGTTTGATTCGATCAACTAACAGCAATCGCAGAGTTATTATATGCAGATACAAGTTGGCAACAAGTCTGTGCTATAATATGGGTGAACAGGAGTGATATTTATGGCTAAAATACTCATTGTTGATGATGAAAAAGCGATTAACGATCTTGTAAAATTCAATCTCGAGCTAGTCGGACATGAGTGCAGGCAGGTGTTTGACGGAGAATCGGGGCTCGACGAAGCGCTAAAACTCAAATACGACCTCATTATCCTTGACGTGATGCTTCCCACTTTTTCAGGATTTGAGATTATGGAATATATTGAAGGAACGCCGGTTATTTTCGTTACGGCAAAATCAACGCCGCAAGATAAAATAAAAGGCTTGCGCCTGGGTGCTGACGACTATATCACCAAACCTTTCAACATCGTTGAGCTTGTAGAACGTGTCAAAGCCGTACTTCGCAGAACAAAAGCTGACACTAATCACTATGAGTTTGACGATATTCGTATTGAATTCGACAACCGCCGCGTGTATAAAAGCGGTAAAGAAGTTCCCATCAAGCCCCGTGAATTTAACCTGCTGGAAGTGCTGGTCAACAACCGCAACATTGCGCTATCTCGCGAAAAGCTCTTACATCTCGTATGGGAATATGATTATGAAGGAGATACCCGTACCGTTGACGTCCATATTCAAAGACTTCGCCAAAAGCTCGGCATTTCTGACAGGATACAAACGGTGTATAAGACGGGTTACAGATTCGAGATATGAAAATGAGATTTTGGCAAAAAACATATATATTTACATTGGTACTGTTTCTGCTGTGCTTAAACATTGGCAATCTCTCACTCACGGTTTACACCTATCAAAAGAACGTGGAGACCACAGAAACCGCCGTGGCAGCAGAACAATATTTCGTCGCCATGTCTTTTGAGCGTGATTACACAGACATGACCGAATCAAATGCATACAGAAGTCCTTCGTTGTTAATGCAATCTTTCGGGACGTATTACGGGAGCAAAGGCTTGTACTTGGCTTTTGAAAAAGACGGAGAGACGGTATATTCCAATTTCACCAACAAATATACTATTGAAGATAATGCATTGCTACACACCGACTTCGACGGTAAACGCCACATCGTGATATCCTCCGAGATTTGCGACGGCAAATACGTAATGGTCTTTGCAAAAAACGTGGAATATTTGGATTCTGAATTTCAATCCCTAATGCTGACTTACGCGTTTACGTCAATGGGTGTGTCTTTGCTCCTTGCAGTCTGCCTATATTTCATTTTGAAGAAGCTTTCCGCTCCCCTAGATAAACTCCGCAAGACAACCGAAGTCATAGAAGCCGGCGATTTTTCAGTTACTGCCGACGAAAAAGGCAGTGACGAAATCACTCTTCTTGCAAAGAGTTTTAACTCAATGCTTGCGAAGATTAACGAACAAATGAAAACTCTTGAAAGTGAAGCAGAAAGAAAACAGATGCTCGTAGACAATATGGCACACGAGCTTCGAACTCCGCTAACGAGCATTCACGGCTACGCTGAGTACATCGAAAAAGCCAACATCACCGAAGAGCGCAGGCTGATTGCTGTAAAATATATTATATCTGAATCCGAGCGCTTACAGAAGATTTCCGAAATACTTCTTGACGGTGCTTTTATACGTGGTAATGATATCGAAACATTTGACGTTGACATCGCGTCTGTGCTGACCGACGTTGCCACTAAGCTCCAAATGCGAGCAGCGAATGTAGGCGTAGAGATTGTCTGCGATTTGTCTGCCGTAATAGTAAAAGGCAATGAAACGCTTCTCTCGATACTGTTTTATAATCTTACTGAAAACGCGATAAAAGCCTGCTCAGTCGGCGGTATTGTGAAAATTTCTTGCACAGATAGTCAAGTTATTGTCGAAGACAACGGCAAGGGCATGACAGCAGAACAGCTTTCGCACGTGATGGAACCTTTTTATCGCACCGATAAGTCTCGTTCGCGTGCTGAAGGTGGCGCCGGTTTGGGTTTGGCATTGTGCAAGCAAATAGTCCAAACTCACGGCGCGCAAATTCATTTCGTATCAGAAATTAACAAGGGCACAAAAGTATTCGTCACTTTTACAAGTTAGCAACAAGTCGGAGATAAGTTAGCGATATGCATTTAGTACAATACAGCCGCAGGATAGGAAAATATCCGCAATATACGAAAGGATGGTTTATATTATGAAACGAAACGTTAATTTTTTTACTATGGTAATATCGTTGTTACTTTTGTCTTCTGTCATACTTGCCGGGTGTATGTACATAATCGCCTCAGATAACGGAGAAATGAAACCTTATGACCTAAACGTACAAAAAAACAGCAACGGACTCGGTGGAAACGTCGTTGAAGACGCTCCGACCGCACAGTTACCACTAATGAGTAAGTTCAGTAAATACGTACACGAGGAAGGAAATATGGTTACTGTTTTTACTGAAGAACAGTATTCAGAACTAAAATCAGTCCGCGAAAACGGAAAACGTGTTCCTCTGTCTTATGAGGAAGTTCTTTATCTAATTGATGACTCAATCAATCTGTATTTCACATACGACAAGATATGTCTTAATAACGCTGACACAGATGACTTCCTACCACTTAACTTAACTTTTTCTGTCATTCAGAACAATGGTTCTTGTATTATAGAGCCGTATCATGGCGATTTCTCAGAGTTTTTGAAATACGAAGATGCTTTGGCGAGATACGATAATATGATTGATGAAATCTACACTCTCATTTACTACCGCATCTATATGCATGATGCAGGATTTACCGATATCGCTCGCGATCTCAATGATGTCATAGTTCCTGCCGCGCGTCTTTCCTTCTATGAAGATCTCGAGTACTTGAACACTAACTTGCTGACCAATATTTATCAAATGCTTTCCATTGACAGCTCTACTGTCGGCGGTACGGAAAATGGAGATAAGCTTGCAAGTGAATTTCAAAAAGTTGTGGAATTTGATCCTAACAAAAAAAACCAAAGCTTGGATGCACCTATTTTGTTCACTGAGACTTTGCATAATACGAGACAGTTCTATATCTGCGATCGAAACAGTCTGCGTCAAATCATTTACCCAACAAAAGAATTAACTGCAATGAAGCCGCAATATGCGGTGACCTATCAGGCGGACAACGAAGGCAAACCGAAGCCCATTGTTTATTTGAATTATTTGAACGGAGACGCACGCATTTCCGCCGGACTGGAGTTTTCATTTGCTTTACCCGGAAGTTTTAGCCTTAAAGATGGAGTTTTAAAGGTGTATTCCGGAGAAAGTGAGTCAAATCCCAAATATCAATACGTGTTCCATGAAACAGACGAGGGCTTTGTATTTTCTGCCGCAAACTCTAAAACAGACGACAAAATCGGGCGCAATTGGCATGACGGCCTTGTTTTTAAGAAATATCAAGAACAAACTATTCTTAACTCCGAAATATTTCCGCCTTGTGTAAATTACAATAATGAAGCGGATTACTTTTACGAGGAAAGGGCATATCTGAAATATGATTCTAATAGCGATTACTGTATTTTAGCGTCTTCCGGTGGTTCTACCTTAATTGCAGAAGGTAGTTACGTAAAAGATAACGACAATCTTATATTTATGTTCAAGACTGCAGACGGTGTGTATACGTATTATTTTCATTATCGCAAAGACAGAGTTTACGTCTTCGACAAGGAGTTATCTGAAAATGTTCCCTGCTGCGCCTTTGAAGATAAAATGGAATTTATACTGACAGAGTACGTCGGCGGCAGTTGCTTCTTAGAGGTCAAAGGAGATTAATTGAGCAAAAAGTTTATTTACAACAAACGGCTTTGAGGATATAATATAATTTAGGTAAAATTTACACAAAAATAAAAGTATATTTAATATACAGAGAGGATGATTTCAATGAACAGAATACTTGAATTGTTAGAAAAGAACAGCACACTTACAGTGGCCGACATAGCGGTTATGCTTGATAAGAGCGAGGAGGAGATTTCTGCCGCCATAGAACAATTCAAAAAAGACGGCATCATTCTCGGCAGCAAGATGCTCGTAAATTGGCAAAAAACCACGAGAGAGTACGTTACAGCATTTATAGAACTCAAAGTAACTCCGCAATTCGGCAAAGGTTTCGACCAGATTGCAGAGAGATTTTATCAATACGAGCAAGTAAAAACAGTTTACCTTATGTCCGGTGCATACGATATTGCATTGATTATAGAAGGAAAAACGTTGAACGAAGTGGCACTTTTCGTAGCAGAGCAGCTCTCACCAATGGATACGGTTATCAGCACGGCTACGCATTTCGTATTAAAAAAATACAAGCAGGACGGCGTGCTTTTTGAGCAGCCCCAAAAAGACGAAAGATTGGTGATGATGGTTTGAATTACAACAATCTTCTCAATACAACTCTCACAGAGCTGCCACCTTCGGGAATACGAAAACTTTTCGACATCGCCGCTACTATGGACGACGTTATTTCGTTAGGTATAGGCGAACCGGACTTCCCCACTCCGTGGCATATAAGAAACGTTGCAATAAATACCTTAGAAAAAAGCAGGACAAAGTACACCGCAAATGCGGGGCTTATGGAGTTGCGCCAAGAAATTTCCAATTATTTGAAAAGACGCTTTAATTTGGAATATCAAGCCGACAAGCAGATACTCATAAC
>JAGAQK010000136.1 GCA_017622825.1 Clostridia bacterium
CCGGTGCACCAGTTGTTCCACCAGGAGCACAGCTGGGTAGCCGAGTTCGGATAGGATAAACGCTGAAAGCATCTAAGCGTGAAACCGACCCCAAGATGAGATATCCCATCGAAAGAGTAAGACCCCACAAAGACTAAGTGGTTGATAGGTCAGGAGTGGAAGTGCAGTAATGCATTAAGCGGACTGATACTAATAGGTCGAGGGCTTGACCAAGAAAGAAAAGAAAAGCGTCAAGGATTGAGCTCATTGAAGTAGTTATGACGAATATTTAGTTTTGAAGGTACGATGAGTACCGAGAAAATCCGGTGGAGATGATGAGGAGGTCACACCTGTTCCCATTCCGAACACAGCAGTTAAGCTCCTAGATGCAGAAAATAGTTAGATGGTGACGTCTTGTGAAGATATGTATCCGCCGGTATTTATGAAGAATCTCATGCGAATAGCATGAGATTTTTCTTTTTACTTTAATTCAAATTAACATCATATTGAAAATAATTGCATATCGTTGTAAAATGAAGTACTTTTATTTTTACGGGAGGTTCTTATTTTGATATATAATAATATTTTAGAAGCAATAGGCCACACACCTATAATAAGATTAAATAATATGACAGATGAAGATTCTGCTGAGATACTTGTTAAATATGAGGGTTTAAATGTAGGCGGATCTATCAAAACGCGTACTGCTTATAATATGATATGCGAGGCTGAAAAAGCAGGATTAATTAATTCAGATTCTATTATTGTTGAGCCTACAAGTGGCAATCAAGGTATAGGTCTTGCTCTTGTAGGTGCGGTTAAAGGTTACAAAGTGATTATAATAATGCCTGATTCAGTAAGTGAGGAAAGGCGAAAATTAGTTAAAAATTATGGTGCGGAGGTTATCCTTGTACATGATGATGGTGACATTGGCAAGTGTATAGAGGAGTGTCTTAACACAGCACTTAGAATGGAGAAAGAAAACCCGAAGGTTTATGTGCCACAGCAATTTTCAAATCCTAATAATCCGCTGGTTCATAAATATCACACAGCACTTGAAATACTTGAGCAGGCTGAGGGACCTATTGATGGGTTTTGCTCCGGAGTTGGTACCGGCGGAACACTTTCCGGTATAGGCGACGTACTTAAAAACCAATATCCTGACATATTAATTTGGGCAGTGGAACCTGAAAATGCAGCTATTCTTTCGGGAGGTAGTATTGGTACGCATTTACAGATGGGTATAGGAGATGGATTGATTCCTGATAATTTAAATACTGATATTTACAGCGACATTTGTATTATTACAGATGAAGAAGCTCTTGCAACAGCAAAAAGATTAGCTCGTGAAGAAGGCCTTATGTGCGGCATTTCAAGCGGAACGAATGTTGCGGCTGCCATAAAGATGGCAAAAAAATTAGGAAAAGGCAAACGCGTTGTTACAATCTTGCCTGATACGGGAGAAAGGTATTTTAGCACGGAGCTTTTTGAATAAATAGTATATATATTCGGAGACAAAAGAGATGATTGAGAGAATTACAGAAGTTAACGATGTCTTAAATGGCTTTATTTGGGGCGCTACCGGACTTATTTTGCTTATTGGTACGGGATTACTTATGACATTTTGTACCAAATTTTTCCAGGTTTTTCATATTGGACATTGGTTTAAGCAGACAATAGGCAGTTTGTTTATAAAAAATAGTGCTTCTACAAAGAAAACAGATAAAAAATCAATATCGCAATTCCAGGCATTATGCACTGCTCTTGCGGCGACAGTTGGTACAGGGAATATTGCCGGTGTAGCAGCGGCAATCGTGACAGGTGGACCGGGAGCAGTTTTTTGGATGTGGGTTGCTGCCTTTTTTGGTATGATGACAAATTTCTCGGAAAATGTACTTGGAATATTTTTTCGTCGCAAGAATAGCAATGGAGAATGGTCGGGAGGCGCGATGTATTATTTGAAGGACGGATTAGGCAGAAAAAAAGGTTTTAAAACAATTGCTTCCGTACTTGCAGTGCTTTTTGCTTGCTTTACAATATTAGCATCATTTGGTATCGGAAATATGGGGCAGGTAAATAAAATTACATTAAATTTGGAATCTGCATTTTTTTCAAACATAGATCTTGGCACAATAGGAGGTCTTCCTGTTCTTGGATTAATAATTGGAAGCGCTTTGGTTATATTAGGTGGATTGATTATTCTTGGAGGACTTCAGAGAATAGCGTCTTTTGCTGAAAAAGTTGTTCCATTTATGGCTTCTGCATATATTTTGGGAGCGTTGGCAATTATGTTTATAAATATTGAGAATGTTGGAACAATGTTTGGGGCTATATTTAAGTTTGCTTTTACAGAAAGAGCAGCGGTCGGAGGCATGGTAGGTACTGTTATTCTTGCGATGACACAAGGCTTTAAAAGAGGAGTTTTTTCGAACGAAGCAGGACTTGGATCTTCTGTTATAGTTCATAGTTCTTCAAACGTTAAGGAGCCTGTACGCCAGGGCATGTGGGGGATTTTTGAGGTGTTTTTTGACACGTTTATAGTCTGCACGATGACTGCAATAGTTGTTCTTTCTTCAGGGTATATTGATATGTCAACAGGTAATCCGGCAGTTGAAGGATTAAGTGATTCAACGCTTGTTTCGAGAGTGTTCGGAGATGCTTTTGGGATAGCTGGAGAATGGTTTATTGCAATTGCAATGTTGCTTTTTGCATTTACAACAGTTCTTGGATGGTCGCAGTATGGCTCAAAGGCTGTAGAATACCTTTTTGGAACAAGGGCAGTAAAGGTTTACAAAGTAATTTTTGTTGTAATGATTGCATCCGGCGCAGTTATGACGTCATCACTTGCGTGGGATATTTCTGATACTTTTAATGGATTTATGATGGTGCCGAACCTCATTGCAGTAATTGCATTATTTCCGTTGGTTGCAAAAATTACCAAAAATTACGTAAACCGCAAAATTAAGCACAAAGACGAGAAACCGATGCTATCTTATGATGAGACGCTTCAAAAAGAAGCAGAGGAAGCAGCGGCAACAGAAGATGCGGATTTGTTGACACATTGAAATGCAATATGTTACAATTTCAGCCGTGCTTATTAATATAAATTATGTTTGACAGGTGAATTTTATGGATAGACTTCTTACAGGACTTCAGCCGAGCGGATGCCTTACTATAGGAAATTACAGCGGAGGCATAAAACAGGTAATAAATTATCAGGCAAATTATGAGACATTTTTGTTTGTGCCTGATATGCATGCAACGACAGTTACTCAGGATCCCGATGAATTGCGCAAAAATATTAAAAGTGCAGTGGGACTGTATTTGGCGTGTGGGGTTGACGTTACGCGTCCGAATATGCATTTGTACATTCAGTCTGAAAACTTGTACCATGCTAATTTGTCGTGGATTCTTGAATGTCACTCCTACTACGGTGAGATGGCAAGAATGCACCAATTTAAAGAAAAATCAAAGCTTCATGAGAATTTTACTTGTGGACTTGTGACGTATCCTGTTCTTATGGCAGCCGATATATTGCTTTATGATGCAAAATACGTGCCGACAGGAATTGACCAGAAGCAACACGTTGAGCTTGCACGTAATCTTGCAATTCGCTTCAATAATAGATACAAAGACGAGTTTTTCGTAGTACCCGAGCCACTTTTGCCCACAATTGGCGCAAAAATTCGTGATTTACAGGAACCGACAAAGAAAATGAGCAAATCAACAACAAACCCTAAGTCGGCAATATTCCTTTTGGATAACGAGAAGGATATACGCAAGAAAATAATGAGCGCACAAACCGACAGTGAGGCACGTGTGGCATTCGATGAAGAAAATAAGCCGGGTGTATCAAATCTCCTTTCGATATATTCTGTTTTCAGCGGTATGTCGATTGAGGAGCTTGTTGAAAAATTCAGCGGTGGTGGATACGGAGACCTCAAAAAAGCGCTTGCTGAGGTGCTTGTTGAGAAACTTACAGCTATACAGGACAATTACAGTAAAATCATGCAGTCAGGTATTATCGATGACGCTCTTGATGCCGGACGCGATTACACAAATGCAATTGCAAAAGAAAAATATGAAAAAGTCCGCAGAGCAGTAGGCTACGGACGATAAAAAATGAAGGCGGGTTAATGGAAATTTTTGTTTTCATATTTAACAGTATACTTCTTGGAGTAGGACTTGCCATGGATGCATTTTCTGTATCCTTGGCAAACGGTCTTAATGAGCCCTGCATGAGGCGCAGCAGAATGTGCACTATTGCAGGCTTTTTTTCGTTTTTCCAATTTGCTATGCCTTTGGCAGGGTGGATTTGCGTTCACACAATATCGCAGGCATTTAAGAGTTTTGAAAAGTTTATACCGTGGATTGCACTTGTTTTATTGCTTTTCATTGGAGGTAAGATGCTCTTTGAAGGTATACGCGGTGGTGCCGCTGATTGTGAAAAGCCGGCAGTAGGTTTAGGCGGCCTTCTTTTGCAGAGCGTGGCAACGTCAATTGATGCGCTGTCGGTCGGTTTTACAATTTCTGAGCATACCGTTACGGAAGCCTTGCTGTGTTGTGTGCTTATTGGCGCAGTTACATTTGCAATATGCATGGCAGGTATATTTCTCGGGAAAAATTTCGGTACGAAATTGGCCGCCAAGGCATCAATTCTCGGCGGCGCAATATTAATCGCTATAGGAATAGAAATTTTTATTACAGGTGTATTTTTTTAAAAATTAATCAGATTTCAAAATCAAAACAGCTACGCACCGCTGTATATGGGCGAACATAAGTGTCTGCAACATGAACGTGATCGGGATGAGAGGCATAATTTTTTAATGCCTCAACACTTACAAAAGAAGAATCAAGCATTAAATCTGCATTTGAAGTCGGAAGTCCGTCGGCGTTTACTTTTATATCTATTAAACCCGGAATTTTACCGGCAAGGCCTTCAAGGTTTTCTTTGATTCCTGCTTTTATTTTCGCTTTCTCATCAGCCGTATAGTTGCTTTTTAAAGTCCAAATAATAATGTGTTTAATCATAGAGATTCCTCCTATCATATGTGGGATTATTTTACTTTTTTTAAGACAAGAGTGCAATGATTTTCTTATGTCTTATGATGATTATTTTTGTCAATATATGACAACAAAAATAATCTTGAAACAAGCATGATTTGTGTGGTACAATGAATTGGTGTAACGATTTAATTTTAGAGCGAAAAAGGTGATTTGTTATGAAAAAGAAACGCTTTTCTTTAATAGGGATTTGTTTATTGGTTTTTCTGCTTTTATCCGTATCGGCATGTCAGGATAATAGTGGAGTGGAGTCTACGCGTAGTGTGTCGCCGAAGCCTGTTTCGTCTCAAACTCCGGGAGGTCAGACGCAGACACCTTCGTGGATAGTAACCGGCGCACCAAAAGAAACGCCGACAATTGATTTTGGGCCTGTCCAGACTTTTGATATACCGACAGATGACCCCATAGACGAAACGCCCACGAGCGCCGTAACTTCCGGTGTGATTGCTGACCCTACCGCAACAACTAATGGTGTGGCAACGTCATCTGCAGATTCTACCGCAACAGCTACGCCGACGCAGGAACCGACACAGACACCGTCTAGGTTTACGCCTATTGTTTTGCCCCCTGTATGGATTGACAGATGAGTAGTAAATTTTGTAAAACGTATAAATTTGCAGATATTACTGTTGAGGCATCGTATAACTATAAATTTCTTGATATACAATGTAAAGATTATGAATCAAATGAAGCACCGCAAATACATATAGACGTATATCAAGAGGATGTTGAAAGGGAACGAAATGCTTCGGAGGATGGGTATAAGTTTCCGGATGGTTATTTGGAGTCGTTGGCTTTTTATCGCAAGTTGAGTGAAAGAGTTGCATTGGAAGATATTCTGTTATTTCACTGTGCTGCAGTAGAAGTTGGTGGAAAAGCATATTTGTTTACTGCCCCTTCGGGAACAGGTAAGACAACGCATATTGCTCTTTGGGAAAAAATACACGGAGACAAAATGACAATTATTAACGGTGATAAGCCGCTTTTGAAAGTCTCGGAGAAGGTTATTGTATATGGCACACCGTGGGATGGTAAGGAAAGACAAAGTACGAACACCTCGGCAGAGGTTGCCGGTATTTGTATTCTGAAAAGAGCAGCAGATAATAGAATTAAAAAAATTACGCCTAATGAAGCATTGGCAACGTTAATGTCTCAAACATATAGGCCTGAGGGTAAAGAAAATTTAAGGAAAATGTTGCAAAACGTTGTGGCACTTTCAACGAAAGTACCTCTGTGGTTGCTTGAGTGTAATATTTCCGAAGAAGCAGCCCGGACGTCTTATAACGCTATGAGTAAGGAGAATGAGCAATATGAAACTTAAGGATGTAATTATAAGTGAAGCAAATGGCGAGTACGTTGCCGTAAACATTGGTGGCGAATTTAACGGAATGTTAAAGCTCAACGATACTGCTGCGTTTATTGCGGAAACTTTGCAGGAAGAAAGATCTTTTGACGAGGTTGTGGCAAAGCTTCGCGAGGAGTATGAAATTGATGAAGAAACAGCCGTTAAAAGTGTTGAATCAGTAGTAGAAAAATTACGCCAGGTAGGTTTTATAGAGGAATGAGTGAAGTAATATCGGTAAAGAAGGCGCTTGAAAAAAACGGTTTTATAATTCATAAGATTAAAGGTGGCAGTATGCTGCCTTTGCTTGAGGAAAATACCGATTTAGTCAGGATTGAGGCCGTTACGGATAAGGATAAACTCGAAGTATATGATGTTCCGTTATTTGTAAGAGAAAGTGACGGAGCATTGATTCTGCATAGAATTATAAAGAAAAAAAAGAATTATTATATCACGTATGGGGACAACTGTAAGCACTTTGAGATTGTACCGTTTGATACTGTTCTTGGTGTAGCGACAGGTTTTTATAAAAAAGACAGGTATATTTCATGTAATGATCCTGAATATTTAAAATACGTGAAGGAAAGATGTTCCTCTATAAAGAACAGAGAAATTTATAAACGGGATATAAAGGTTGCGCCGGAAACAAAGGTTCTTGTTAAGCTTTTTATTGAGGCTGTTAAGAATGATGGAGTGTCAATGCATCCCGAGAAAGATATTTCGGCGCATTTTGACTGGCATAAAGTATACGTTGAAGCAAACCGGCATTGTATTGGCGCAATGTTATTTCCGTATGCAAAAAAAGCAGGTTGCCCGGAGCCGATATTATCAGAATGGGAGCAGGTGGCTGGGAAAGCTTTAAGGAAAGAAATTCTTTTTGATGCAGAGAGACAAGCTATTATCGCAGAGTTTGAAAAAGAGAAAATAAAATATATTCCGCTTAAGGGGATAATAATTAAGGACTATTATCCTAAAAAGGGAATGAGAGAATTTACCGATAATGATATGCTTATAGAGGAAAGGGATATTCCTGCAGCAACAAAAATAATGGAAAAAAGAGGGTACACAAGTTGCTATAATGAGGATTTTTCTGATTGTCCTTTTCATAAAGCGCCAATTTTCAATTTTGAGCTGCATAAAGCACTTTTTTCAAGAAAGTTACCGATTGCAAAATATTTCAAAGACCCGTGGAAGAAAGCTGTAAAGGACGAGAATAATAATTATGGTTATCATATGACAAATGAGGATTTCTATATTCATGTTATAGCTCATTTTTATAAGCATTTTGTGGAAAGCAGCGGAGCCGGATTAAGGTATTTTGCAGACTTTTATTGTTTGCAACAAAGTTTTATCAAAAATCAAGCAGTAGACATTAAATATATCAATAAAGAATTAGCCAAAATAGGAATTGCAGAATTTTGCAGTAAAACGATAAATATGACTGAGGGACTTTTTGCAGGTGATGAGGAATTGCTTACAGGGGAGACGTTTAACTATATTCTTGCAAGTGGCATACATGGCACAAAGGAGCAGGCTATTGCCAATAAGATAAAAAACAAGGGAAAGTTGAAATACTGGTTGTCACGTCTCTTTCCTTCAAAAGGATATATGGTTAATATCAATCCGATAATAAGAAAAGCTCCCGTGTTAATGCCTTTTTTTTGGATTGTGCGCCTTGTAAAGGCACCTTTTACTAAATCCGGAAGAAGAACACTTACACGGGAACGCAATATTTCAAGAAATATTGAAAATGGTCACAGCAAAGATTAAGCAATAAATATATTAATTAATCTATTATAGCGATGCCATTTTCTGTTTCTTCTATACGAAGAAGTCTTGGTCTCTCAAATGGTCTGCCGTTTGGCTGATGAAGAATCAAATAAAGTTGGTTATCAAAGCCACGGAAAATCATACCGTGTCCGCCATCTTTTTTATATAACGGATCATCTTGTTGCTTCCAGGGGCCTTTAAGTGTGCCGCTTTCGCTGACAGCATATGTTTGTACATAACCGAGTTTTGCAATAAAACTTGACCAGAGCATTATAAGCGTTCCGTTTTGCAAACGGTGGAAGAAAGGTCCATCAGTAACGTAGTGACCGTCTTCGTTAGGGTCAAGCGAAAATACCCATTTCGCATCGCTTGCGGGGAAAAGAAGCTCCGGTTCGCCGATTGTTTTGCTTAAATCGTCAGAAAGGCGAGTCGCGCACATCGTGCCGTCTGCTATCTGCGTCCACTCATGGCAGAATACAATCCACGGCTGCTCGTTCTCGTCTACGAAAAGTGTGCCGTCAAGACAAACTCTGTCAGCAGGAGTCATAGGGCCATCGCTGATTGTAACAAAGGGACCCATGGGACTGTCAGCTTTTAAAATCTGTGAGGCACGGTTGTGATCTAAGCTTCTGAAGCTTGCGAACATATAATATGAGCCCTTCCATTTATGAACTTCGGGTGCAAAAAAATCTCTGTCAGCCCAGAAACCTTCCGGAGTTGTGAAGCATTCGTAAGGCTCACTCCACTCAACAAGATCTTTGCTTGTATAAACATCCAAGCCATCTCCTTGACGGGGTCCTAATGGGTGACCGGCTCTTGTGCCGTATAAATAATACGTACCGTCTTCAGCAAAAATAAAAGGGTCTCGAATATGAATATCATTTAATTTCATGGTAAATAGTTCTCCTTTAATATGATATGCTTAATTTACACCATTAAACGAGAGCAGTCAAGGAAAACGTAGCGGCTTTACAAGAAAAGCATGGTTTTTTATAATGTAAAAAATTTTTTTATTTCATGCAATAAAATACGCATCACAATTATTAATAAGGTGAAAGGAGGAAATGGTATGTTTCTTTTTACGATACCGGCAGAAGCTGTTGATTCAAAAAAACAATCGATAATATTTGATAAATACATATTTGATATTGCGCAAGGCAACAAAGAGGCTTTAGCAGATTTGTATGAAGATACGAGAGCAATGGTTTACGGTTATGCGCTGTCGATTTGCAAGGATCCTCACAATGCCGAAGATATACTGCAGGATGTCTTCGTGCAGATATGGAACGCAGCAGCACAGTACAGTTCTACAGGAAAACCAATGGCATGGATATTTACGATAACAAGAAATCTTGCCTTTGCAAGTATAAAACATCAAGCGAGAAGTGTTTTAGTTACTGATGACGATTTGCAGAGTTATTTCCATGAACATGAAGAAATAACAAGCGATGATAGATTGATGATTGAAGCCTTGCTTATGGAGCTTCAGGATGATGAAAGGCAGATAGTAGTTCTTCATGTTTTGTCGGGAATGAAACACAGAGAAATAGCAGGATTCCTGCAAAAGCCAATTTCCACCGTTTTATCAAAGTACAATAGGGCGTTAAAAAAACTCAACGCGTTAATTAAGGAGGAGTGAATTGTATGAAAAAGCAAGAATTAGAAAAGAAAATCGGTACAGCAATAGAAAATGCAACACCGAACAAATTGGACAGCATAATGAATGCTTGCGACACACAGAAAAAGACAACTATTATCGAAATGCCAAAACAGAAAAAGGGCGGATGGAAAAAAGTATTGAAGGCAACTTCAGCCGTTGCGGCAGTGTTGATTTTGGTTTTGTGCTTGTCGGTTATATTAAATCCCGGTACGAAAAGCTCAGCAGAGTCGGTGATTTTGCTTGATGTTAATCCGAGCTTCAGTATTAAGATTGATGCAGAAGAAAACGTTGTATCAATCAAAGCTCAAAACGAAGACGCGGCAAAAATTCTTGGAACAACAGATCACAAAGGAAAACATATAGGACAGGTTGTTAATGTTATAGTTGATTCTATGATAGAGAATGATTATATTGGAGAATTGCGTAACTCTATACTTGTTTCTGTTGAAGATGAAGATGCAGACAGAGGAGATAAGCTTCGCGAAAAAGTTGCAGAGATGGTTAATCAACGCCTTCAAAATTGCAAAGTGGACGGCGCTGTTCTCAGCCAGGCTGTCGATTGCAACAAAAAAGAGTATAAAGACCTTGCAAAGCAGCATGATATTTCCGTAGGAAAAGCGGCGCTTATACAAGAGATGATTTCAAAAGATGCAACGCTGACATTTGAAGATTTGGCTGAGCTTTCGGTAAATGAATTGGCAGTTATTTCTGAATCAAAACAACTGGGAACAGACTCTGTGAAGCAAACCGGAACAGCAAGTCAGAAGGAGTATATCACAAAAGAAGCTGCGCTTGAGGCGGCACTTAATAGAGCGGGCCTTACTGCAGAAGAGATAAAAGAGCTTGAAATAGAATTTGATTGCAAAAAAGGAACAATGTTCTATGAGGTTGAGTTCAGAGTGGGTCACGTAGAGTATGAGTACAAGATTAATGCTACTACGGGAGAGGTTTATAAGGAAGAAATAGAAAATGATGATGACGATGGAGAAGATATAGATGACGATGAGGTTATTGTCGACACATCTGATTTTATCGGTGAGGCTGAAGCTCAGAAAATAGCATTGAATGATTTGGGCTTAGAAGAGAGTGCAGTAGCTTTTGTCGGAACAGAGCTTGAAACCGATGACGGCGTGCCGGAGTATTATGAGGTTAAAATTTATCTTGATACAACAAAGCATACGTACAAGATAGATTTGCGCAGCGGTGCTATTTTAGCACACAAAGAGAAAGCGTTAGGTGGTAATAACGGTAATGGCAACGGTAACGGCAACGGTAACGGCAATGGTCAGCAAGGAAACCAGCATGGTTCACAGGCAGGCGCCAATGCGATTGGAAAAGAAAAAGCATTAAAGCTTGCTTTGGCAGATGCAGGATTGCAGGAAAGTGAAGTTCTTGATATTGAGCTTGAATATGATCATGATGATGGCAAGGCTGTATATGAAATTGATTTCAAATACAATAACATGGAATATGAATATGAAATAGATGCTTCCACAGGAGAAATTCTCAAAAAAGAGGCGGATGCAGATTAATAAAGTCGTCGCAAAAGAGGCTACATACCTACTTGTCTGTAGGTTTGTAGCCTCTTTTGTTTTTCGAAAATGACGGCACATACAGCGCCGTCGTTAAATAAAATTATTTCCAATACTGTGTCGGGTCAAGCGGGGCACCGCCTTCTGTTAATTCAAAATGAAGGTGTGCTCCTTGTGCTTTCTCACAGAAAATATCTTCGCCGAGAGTGCCGATTTCGGCACCTGATTTAATCTCGCTGCCGGCAATGATGCCTTTTGCGGTTTTCGCAAAACCGCAATACACGGTGGAAAAGCTCCTGCCATTCAATTCGTGGTCAATTACTACTGTCAGTCCGAATCGAGGGTCGGATTTGACTGCGGAAATTCTTCCGTTTGCAGCAGCTTTCACAATACTTCCGGCTGAAGCGGCAATGTCAACGCCGGAATGAGTTCTCCATTCCTGAAGTGTAGAGTTGTAAACAAGCTTTTTAGCCGCATATTCAGTTTGAATTTCACCATCTACGGGCTTTATTATGATTATTTTGCCCGGTGTAGAAGTATCATTTTGTGAGGGAGGATTGTTTTGTGAATCATCAACAGGTTTAGATGCAGAAGTTGGCATGGGCGCAGGCGTTTCGTCTGTTGAATTGGTGGGAGTTATAGGTTTCGACGCCGGTGTGTTGTACGAAATAATCGGCTCGCCGTTAGTGTTATTGCCTGAGTTGATTACAGAGATGCCAACCGCAACAACTGCTGTGATACACAAAAGAGCTATGAAAATATACCCTTTGTTTTTAAAGAAATCAATAATCGCATTTTTCATGTATAAAGCTTCCTTTCAAAAGTAAATTGATTTGTAATTATTATTTCCCGACGGATGAAGGTTTATACAATTTTTTCTTGCAATAATTTCGCTAAAAATGTATCATATACACTGTATGCGTATATAAGGAGGCTTTGCATTTATGAAAAATAAATTAGATTCAATCAAAAAGGAGTTTGACGAGAGACTTTCTGCAGTTTCCGCACAGGACAAGCTGGAAGAACTCAAAGTTGCTTACCTTGGTAAAAAAGGAGAGCTCACTTCAATTTTAAAAGGAATGGGACAGTTAAGCCCCGAAGAACGCCCTGTGGTAGGTCAAATGGTAAATGCTGTAAGAGCAGAAATGGAAGCGAAAATTTCCGAAAAAACAGAGCAACTAAAAGCGGAAGCCATTGCAAAAAAATTGGCAGAAGAAAAAGTGGACGTTACAATGCCCGGTAAAACAAAGAGAGCCGGCTCGCTTCACCCCATAAATCAAATAAGCGACGAGATGAAGGACTTATTTATTGGAATGGGATATGAGATTGCTGACGGTCCGGAGATTGAGTTTGATTACTATAACTTTGAGGCACTTAACCTTCCCGAGGGACACCCTGCAAGAGATACACAAGATACTTTC
>JAGAQK010000137.1 GCA_017622825.1 Clostridia bacterium
GAAAGAACTCTTCTATATAATTCAACAGCTTTCTCAGGATTCTTTTTTCCTACAGGCACAAATTCTGTGCCGTACTTTTCTGAAATATATTTATTATAAAACTTTGTGTTTTCTTCACACAGGAATCCGTCACCCGGATACATACCGATCGGTATATCTTTATACCCACAAAAACGGCTTACCACATCAATCGCTCCACATCCAAACGGATTTGACGTACAATTTACTATTGCCTTTACATCTATATCGTATTTGGATGATAAAGCAAATAATACTGCTAATGCTCCAACATCATCACAATCAGGTCCGATATCAGTATCAACAATAACACTTCTCTTCATAATTTTTAAAGGTTCATATTTTCCAAATTCAAAAAAGCGCATAGACAAATCCTCCCTTAGCAATATCTTATTCTTAAATTTTAAATAATAATTCTATTATGACAGTACCAACATCCGAAAAGCTCCAACTATAGCTAAAAGTTCTGTATTGCACATTATTAACGGTTTCTTTTATTTTACCGCTTTCAAGCCATGCATTAGCCTTTTCTACATCACCCGGAGTAGCGTATTTTATTGAAATAGTCATCTTTTCCGTTAAATTAGCAGCATCGTTAATTTTATTTTTAATGACGTTTATAAGTGATTTTTCTGTATAAGACTCTAAATACACGCCTTCCTTAACGTGATAATTAGCTTCAATTGAATCACAAACAGGTATATTTAAATAAAAATCATCAATTATATGGTTTATCTTGATATTATCCGTCGTTAAATGCAAATATGCATAATCAACATAAAGCTGTCTTTCTGACGGATCTTCAATCTCAATCACAGGATCTCCCCATGTACAGTCAACGTGATACCATTTCCCGTCTATTTTAACTATATTCCAGGCATGCAACTCCCCATCTGCTACGCCACTTATGTAAGCCACCGGTATTCCGCACTTTTGCATAATGTAGCTGTATGCTTTTGCATACCCTTCACATACGGAAATACCTTCTACGAGGCAGCCGTACATATCGTGTGCATTATCTGCGTTGTTGTACATTGTGTTTTGTGCTATGTATGTATATATGTACTTGGATTTATTGTAATCATCCATATCTTTAATTTCTAAAATAATTTTGTCAGCAACTTCATCTATTTCTTTCTGCATTTTCTGTGCTGTTTCAAAATCCATTTCTGTTTTTGGTGATATAACAACAGAAGATATACTCAAATCGCTTGCAAACTCATACGTATATGCTCCACTGTACATGAAAAGCTGCGGATGATCTCTTATAACAGAATATACAGCATTTGAAAGCATTTCTTTCATTTCATCACGAGAATCAAATTTGCCGCTTAATGAAGAGAAAGCAATAGACGTTTCACCGTTTATCATGCTGTAATTAATTACATCATAAAGCTTTTGTTCTTCACGGCTTAAAAGATAATTACGAGAAAAACATGTTATATCATCCTTATATGACGGGATAGTTTTATTATCTTTGTTTTCAATTTGCGCAGACTGCGTTTTATCACTTTTTTCTATGGTATTGTGTTTTTTTATAAAACAACCTGTCTGTAATATAACAATTACAGATACCAAAACCAATACTATTGATTTTAGAAATTTTTTCATAATTGATCCCCCTTGTGTCTTCATTATTATATCATTTAACAAGCTCGATAACAATAAAGCGAAGAAAAACATATAAATATTTTTCTTCGCTTTGAGTAACAATATTTATTAAATTGTAGTATTTGTATTAATAGGATTAATACATACCACCCATACCGCCTGCAGGAGCTGCCGGCTCAGGCTCAGGGATATCAGCAACAACTGCTTCTGTTGTAAGAAGTACAGCAGCTACGGATGCAGCGTTTTGAAGTGCTGAACGTGTAACCTTTGCAGGGTCAACAATACCTACAGAAATCATATCAACACATTTCTCAGAAAGAACGTCGTATCCAATACCTATCTTTGCAGATTTAACCTTATCAACTATAACAGCACCTTCAAGTCCTGCGTTAACAGCAATTTGTTTAACAGGCTCTTCGAGAGCTTTCATTACAATTTGAACACCTGTCTTCTCGTCGCCGCTTGTAGCCTTCAAAAGCTTTGCGACAGCGTCGATAGCATCAATATATGCTGTACCGCCACCTGCAACAATACCTTCTTCTACTGCAGCCTTAGTAGCAGCAAGAGCGTCCTCTATTCTGAGCTTTCTTTCTTTCATCTCAGTCTCAGAAGCAGCACCAACTTGGATAACAGCTACGCCACCTGCAAGTTTTGCAAGTCTTTCTTGGAGCTTTTCTCTGTCAAATTCAGATGTTGTCTCATCTATCTGCATCTTGATTGAAAGTGTTCTCTTCTTGATTTCATCAGGATCGCCTGCGCCGTCAACGATTATTGTATTTTCTTTTGCTACTTTAACCTGTCTTGCGCGACCGAGCATATCAACAGTAGTTTCTTTAAGATCATAACCGAGTTCATCTGTGATTACTTGGCCACCGGTCAAAATAGCTATGTCACGAAGCATTTCTTTTCTTCTATCGCCAAATCCGGGAGCTTTTACTGCAACACATGTGAATATACCTCTAAGTTTATTAACAATAAGAGTTGTAAGAGCTTCGCCCTCAACATCTTCTGCAATAATCAAAAGCTTTTTACCGGCTTGAGCAATTTCCTCAATAACAGGAAGAATTTCCTGTATGTTAGAAATCTTTTTATCTGTAACCAATATATAAGGATCATCAAGAATTGCTTCCATTTTATCTGTATCTGTTGCCATGTATGCAGATACGTAACCTCTGTCAAACTGCATACCTTCAACGACCTCAAGATTTGTTCCCATTGTTTTTGACTCTTCTACAGTAATAACGCCATCGTTTGTAACTTTTTCCATAGCATCAGCTATCAAAGCACCAACGCCCTCGTCATTTGCGGAAACTGATGCAACACGTGCAATATCCTCTTTACCTCTGACATTCTGGCTGTTAGCACGAATGCTCTCAACTGTAGCATCAACTGCTTTTTGGATACCTTTTTTAAGAATCATAGGATTAGCACCTGCGGCAATGTTCTTAAGTCCTTCGCGAATAATTGCCTGAGCAAGAACTGTAGCAGTTGTTGTACCGTCACCTGCAACATCATTCGTCTTTGTAGCAACTTCTTTAACGAGCTGTGCACCCATATTTGCAAAACGATCCTCAAACTCGATTTCTTTTGCAATCGTTACACCGTCATTTGTAATAAGAGGTGCACCGAATTTTTTATCAAGAACTACATTTCTGCCTTTAGGTCCCAATGTAATTTTAACAGTATCAGCTAACTGATCAACACCTTTAACAAGTGCTTTTCTTGAATCTTCATTAAATTTAATTTCTTTAGCCATAATTTAAAAACCTCCCTGATGATTAATCAACAATAGCAAGAATGTCACTCTGCTTAAGAATTGTATACTCTGCACCTTTGTATTTAACCTCTGTACCTGCATATTTACTCATAAGCACTTTATCTCCGATTTTAACTTCCATCGGAACGAGTTTGCCGTCTACAACAGCACCCGGTCCTACAGCTACAACCTCTGCCTCTTGTGGTTTTTCCTGTGCTGAACCCGGCAAAACAATACCGCTCTTTGTAGTTTCCTCACTATCAAGCATTTTAACAACAACCTTGTCACTTAATGGTCTGATTCCCATAATAAAAATCCTCCTTTATAATTTAAAACTAATTATCTGTCTCGGTCATTAGCACTCAATTTACACGAGTGCTAACAACTGTTCTATAATATACTCTCTTTCTTGTAATAATGCAAGGGATAATTTGATAAAATTTTCCTAAAATTTTTATCAACAAAAAAACATTACGGATTCTGCAGCTTTGCGTAAGCTATTATCAGCCTTTTCATGCCACACTCGTCAAAAATAATTTCAAGGGTCTTATTCATTCCATCCCCCAGTATTTTTGAAACGGTTCCTACGCCGAACTTTTTGTGTTTTACTCTTTGGCCTATTTCAAAATCCTTTAGATACTCTGCATTGTCATCCGGCACCTGTGCAGTTTTAATGCCC
>JAGAQK010000138.1 GCA_017622825.1 Clostridia bacterium
CGTAAGTAATAGGATACTTCATCCTCATCTTTCCAGTCGTGAACCTGCTGCATCATATCATTGAACATCTGGACAACCTTGATATTAGCACCACCGTGACGTGGTCCTTTCAGTGAACCGATAGCAGCGGCAATAACCGAATAAGTATCCGTCATGGAAGAGGAAACAACGTGGGTGGTGAATGAAGAGTTGTTACCGCCGCCATGTTCCGCATGCAAAATCAATGCAAGGTCAAGTGATTCTGCCTCAAGCCGCGTATATTTGCTGTCGGGACGAATCATTTGAAGCAAGTTTTCAGCCGTAGAAAGACCTCTTTGCGGGTTGTGTATATACAAACTCTCGTCATAATAATAATGACATCTCGTCTGATATGCGTATGCTGCCATAGTAGGCATCTGTGCTATCAACCTGATACATTGACGCATTACGTTCTTATATTCTACATTATCCGGATCCGGATCGTATGAATATGAAGCCAACATACAACGTGCAAGTTTGTTCATAATATCACGGCTGGGTGCTTTCATTATCATATCTTCTGCAAAGCCTTCAGGAAGACGTCTGAAATCATCGAGAAGCGAATTGAATTCTGCCAATTGGTCTTTTGTTGGCAATTTACCTGTAATTAAAAGATATGCTGTCTCTTCAAAGCCGAAACGGTTATCTTTCTCAAATCCATTAACAAGGTCTTCTACATTTATTCCTCTATATAAAAGTTTACCGTCAATCGGCACTTTCTCATTTTCTTCAATAATATATGCACGAACGTCTCCTATGCTTGTAAGTCCTACAAGCACACCTGTGTTATCAGAATTTCTCAAACCTCGTTTTACATTATATTTACCGTAAAGCTCAGGATCGAATTTATCCTTTTCTACAGCGGTATCAGATATTTTCTGTAAAAAAGCATCATGTTTTTTTATCGCGTCTTTATAGTCGTTTCGGTACATTCTCTTATCCTCCTATAAAAAATAAGCCATTATACTAACTAAGTATAATAGCTTATTTTATTAAATCGTTTCGATTATGTCAATTGTTAATTAACTTTTTACAAAAATCAATCCTCGTCGTCGCTCAAATTATTCTTAGCTTCTTCAATGACTTTTTTTGCTATGTGATCCGGCACGTCCTCGTATCTTGCAAACTCTGTTGTGAACGTACCCCTTGCCTGAGTCATTGCACGAAGGTCTGTAGCGTATTTAACCATCTCAGCATACGGTGTTTCTGCAATAATTTCCTGCATACCGTTTTCAAGGGGATTCATGCCAAGTACACGGCCACGGCGTTTATTCATATCACCTATTATATCGCCCATGTAACGCTCAGGTACGTAAATCTTCACGCTGAGTACAGGCTCAAGCAATACCGGGTTTGCCTGCTTCATGCCTGCTTTAAATGCAATTTTTGCGGCCGATACGAACGCAACTTCTTTAGAGTCAACAGGATGGTACTTGCCGTCTACAAGCGTTGCTTTAAGATTAACAACAGGGAAACCGGCAAGCACTCCTTTTTTAACGCTCTCTTGAAGACCCTTTTCAACTGACGGGAAGAATTGTTTCGGCACTGCGCCACCAAATACTTCCTCACAGAACTCAAGTTCTTCTTTCTCACCCGGCTCAAATTCGATTACAACTTTACCGTACTGACCTGCTCCACCCGATTGTTTCTTGTGAAGTCCCTCTGCAGAAACTTTCTTTCTGATAGTTTCTCTGTACGGGATTATGGGCTCTTCAAGCTCAACGGATACGCCGTAACGCGTCTTAAGCTTACTAACTATTGTATCTATGTGCTGATCACCGAGACCTGATACGAGCATCTGACCGGTTTCTTTATTTGTTTCAAATTTAATTACAGGATCTTCATCTCTTAATTTGGCAATACCTGCGCTGATCTTTTCTTCGTCGCCTCTTGCTTTAGGTGCTATACCTAACGTAAGCTGCGGCTCAGGGAAAGGAGTTGCTGCAATTATTATGGGGTTAGTCTTTGAACCAAGCGTGTCATTCGTTGTCGTTACGCTTAATTTCGCAACAGCGCCCAGGTCACCGCAAACGAGCTGTTTTACAGGAATCTGCTTACGTCCTCTCAATACGAAAATCTGTCCTATCTTCTCATCTACACCCTTATTTGCATTAAACATAATAGTGTCGGGAGTCATCGTTCCGGAGCATACTCTGAAAAGTGACAAGCGACCTACGAACGGGTCGGCAATCGTTTTGTACACGAACAAAGTAGGATGTCCGTCCGGATCAGGCTTCATTTGCTTAGCGTTGCCTTCTGCATCAGTATAATCCAATATTGTTCTTTCAAGAGGTGACGGCATATAATCAACGATAAAGTCCATAAGTTTTCTAACGCCGATATTCTCGTAAGATGACCCCAAAAGAACAGGTGCACAAGTACAATTATTGATAGCAACCTTAAGTCCCTTTATAATTTCTTCTCTTGTAAATCTCTCGCCACCGAAGAATTTCTCCATAAGCTCGTTATCAGTCTCCGCAACTATTTCGGACAAATTCAAGTGAATTTCTTCTGCTCTGTCTACCATGTCCGGCGGAAGCTCTCCGTCCACAAGGTTGCCGAAGTCGTCAAACATTCTCGCCTGCATCGTAATACCGTCAACAACACCCACAAATTTGCCATTCTTTCTGATAGGCAACTGGAGTGCAACACACGGTTTGCCGAGCATTTCTTTAAGCTCAGCATAAATCTTGTCAAAATCCGCATTTTCATCATGCATTTTATTTACAAAAATTACTCTCGGTATATTTCTGCTGTTTGCAAATTCCCACGCTTTTTCTGTGCCGACAGACATGGTGGAGGACACAACAATTACAGCCGAATCCACAACAGAAACACCCTCAAGCATTTCACCGGCAAAATCAAAATAACCGGGAGTATCTATAATATTAACTGTTGAACCTTTCCAGTCAAAAGGTGCCACAGAAAGACTTACGGATGCTTTTCTGCGAATCTCTTCCGGATCGCAGTCCAATACAGTATTTCCTTCGTTGATTCTTCCCAAACGGTCAATCGCGCCGGAATTATAAAGCATCGCCTCTGCTAAAGATGTCTTTCCCATACCACCGTGCCCCAAAAGCACTACGTTTCTCAAATCAGAACTTTTCATATACATTCCTCCTAAAAATTTATTCAATTGTTCACGTGTTTTATGGGTTAAAGTTTATCACGCAGTCGGCTTTATGTCAATTTAATTTTCAACACTTACCGTGACGCCTACCTCCTCCAAAACTTCCGCCGTTACGCAGTAATACTGCAGTCCGTTCTTCGTTATGATTTCTCTTTTTGTTTTAAGTATCCGTCCGTCATCAGGCACTGCTGCATCAAGCGCTGCATCCGCTTTTTCTCCCGCTGTTTTTATAGCTTCTTCTACGGAAAGCTCCTTCTTTTCCCACACAGTTTCCTTTTTTGTGAGTTTTGCCACACCAAACGGAAACTCTCCTTCTCTCCCCGCATATTTTTCTGTATAAATGCTGTTATAGCTTTCAAAATCCTTTTTATTCCAATTCCATGGCAACCATTTCCAGCGAGGCGAATCAATTTTCAAGCCAAAAAACAGCAGTGACTTTTCTGTAATTTCTTCGCCAGTATACGTTAAAACATCAATTTCGTTTTCTATGACCGCCTCTGCCTTATACCACACAATGCCCGACACGCTTGCCTTTGCATGCTTGCCCTCTCCCGCAACAACCACTTGTCCTTTCAGCGCAGTATTTCCCGTCTCCGTCACTTGTTGTCCTTGTTCAACAATCACTTTATATAGAAGGCAGTCCTTCGATACTGCAATATCGCACGGTTCCTTTGCCGGCACTGTGTCCGCTTTTTTGCTCTCATAATACGTTCCTTCTGCTATTTCTATGTGAAGCGTCATACCGCGTTTTTTCACGCCTACCCAGCACAAGTTATTCTGGTTTGATAAAAGCTCCTCCGCCAATGCTCTTGAATTTATATTTGACATAAACATACCTCTTTTTATGCCAAGCTCCGACACCAATTTCAGTGTGTTTTGCTGCGCACCGTAATCAGCCCCTTCAACAGTAATATTCCACAAAGTAGAGCTTATCAACACAAATACCGCGCACAACAGTAGCGGCAGCAGTGCCAGTGCTTTTCGTGCCTTGTACTTGCGAAACGTATATAAAATACCTTCTTTTTTTATAATTTTTACCTTAACGCCTGCCTTTGCTGCTGCACTTCGTATGTTTTTAACGTACTCTGATGACAGCATGCACATTGTAAACTCCGTATCCGATACTCGCGTTAATTTCCACACGGCAATGCGCCGTCTCAGGCATATATTTATAAATTTCTGCGGTCTTTCTCCCGTTATTTTTATTTCAACATAATTTTGAATATAGTTTAAAACCTTATACATTGCCGCCCCTCATTACGTTTTGTACGAAATGCTTTCTATCACGCCTTTCACGCACAAATACTCATCATTGATTTCTGTTATTTCGAGCTGTCTGCCACAAACGCAAATAACCCCTGCAACGCTAAAAATCTCTATGTGCCTGTCGCTGCATGATTTTATGCCTTTATGTGTTAAAATCTGCGCTTTTCTTTTACCGTAAAGTCTTATTGATGGTATTCTCATAAAAGCTCCTCCGGCGAGCCGAACTCGTACCCTTGTTTTCTCGCTTCCCTGATTATGCTGCCTAATGCCTCTGCGTTATCCTTTGACACTGCGTGAAGCAATATAACGGCACCGTTATGAAAGTTTTTGCTTACTATATCCAGTGCATAATCCGCTCCTTTTTGAGCGTTCGTAAGCCAATCCTGATACGCGAAGCTCCACATCACGCACTTGTAATTAAGATTGCCCGCAATTTCCAGCACTCTGCTGTTGTATTCACCTTTTGGCGGTCTGAAAAAATACATGTGCTCCCCGAATTTATTGAAAAACAGCCTGTCAAGCTCCAATATCTCGTTTTCACACTTTTCATACGAAAGCTCCGGCATCGAATAATGATTCATTGAATGATTTCCCACACTGTGTCCCTCTGCCAACATTCTCCTTATAATGGCATCGTTTTTTTCAAAATAATCCCCGGTTATAAAAAATACAGCTTTTACATTTTCTTCCCTCAGTGTATCGAGAATATCTGTCGTATACCCATTTTCGTAGCCCTCATCAAACGTGAGGTACATTTTATTCTCGTTAATATCACCTAAATACATGCCGCCGCCTTTAAGCAGTATTTCCACGTCTTTCCTGCCGGCTTCCGGTATCGAGCCGTTTTTTCCCCTGCTTAACCCCCAGCGGCATACTGAATTGTCTGCTTCTGTTGCAGTTTGTACAATTTCTACGGAATACTTGCTCACGTTTCCGCTCTCGCTTTCTTTGTAAGTACTCACTATCGGGTACGCTAAAAGCATTAAAAGCAGTATTACAGGCATTGCAATAATAAATTTTGAACGCATAAAAAAACGGCACTTCCTTTAAATATTGTCTGTACAATACTTATTCGAAAATACCGTTGTTTATGACTGTTGATAGTTTGATTGCTTTTTACTCTGCGTTTTTAAGCATATCTGTCTTTATATCAAGTGGGTTACAGCCTTCCATAACTATTTTTTCTCTCATTCCCCACGTTATCTCACAAGCTCTTTCTTTTTCAAGTGCGCCCAAAGGGCCGTTACCGTTAAGATATACACCACTGTAGAGTTTTTCGGGCTCTCCTATGGCATATATTTCAAACGGTGCGGAATGTTGTCTGCCATTAATTACCACGTACTGTCCTACAATTCTGATTTCTGACATTGCTGTAATTCTTTCTCCGTTTATGGATATTGCCTGCGCAAGACTTGCTTTCAATTCGTTTATGAGATTAAGTAAGTGGCGTTGAAGTGTTGCCGAAAGCATATCTCCCGTAAGTGTCACACATATATATAAGCCTTCTCCTTCTACTTTCGAAACGCCTGAGAACATTTTTATATGCTTTAATTCTTCTTCCAGTTTCTGTATCTGTTCTTCGTTTGTTGCACTTTCAAGCAATTCAACCTTTTTTTCAAGCTCTTCTATTTCTGTTTCAAGTGTGTTGTTTTCCTGCTCTAATTTGAGTATATTTGACTGA
>JAGAQK010000139.1 GCA_017622825.1 Clostridia bacterium
GATACTATAACGTTAAAGAGTTTAAAAATGAGTACAGCGATTATATCGATGCGTATTTTACAGGTAAACCTTTAAAGGCTGGTTGGTGCTATAACGGTCTTGTTAGCATACTTAATGACAGTATTGAATATTTAAAAAAAGGCGGTTATTCCCCAGAAATAATTGGCTTTTGTTGGATGCAGGGCGAAAGTGATGCCGGTTCTTTGGAACGTGTAAATAATTATAAAGTACTTTTTGATAATTTTATAAATGATTTCAAAAAAGAGTTTTCTCAATATCTTGAAGGATGTGTATTTGTGGATGCAGGCATTTCTGAAGTATGGAATTGTTATAGAGAAATGAATGCATTTAAAAAAGAATACGCCAACAAGCAAAAAGGGTTCATTTATGTGGATACAATTGAAAATGGTTTAACCACAAAATTTGAACCTACTGAAGCGCCTGACATATATCACTATGACTGTGAATCGGTTATAAAGCTTGGAAAATTATTTATAAAGAATATAATTAACCGAGATGAAATATAGAAATTATACAAGCATTGATAATTGGGTGTATATAATCGTTTCCCTCTTTTGTCTAACAAGACGAGAGAGGTTTTTTTGCGTTATTGTAAAAACCACAGTTTTGTGATACGATCAATCAAACAAATTATTGCATCTATCAAAAGCGCAAAGGAGGACAAAGATGTCACAAGGTAAAGTGTATATTTCAAATTATCCCGAAAATCCTCCGGAATGGTATTGGATCAGTGGTTTACATGACGCTTGTATTATAGATGCAGAAGCATTTGAGTTTCCGTTCGATTATAATAAATATGTTGGCGAAAAGAATGAAAATAATCGAAACCTCATAACCTTGAGAATTAACGCAAAGAGTGCGTTATATGACAATGAGGTAAAAGAGATTCGTCTTTTCAATTATTGTGTTTTAACTGAGGATATTTCATTAGAAGGCAGAGATAAAGTTTGGTGGTTGGCAGACAGACTTGTTGACCACGGCAACTACTATACTTTAGAAATAGATTTACAAGATTTTGATTCTGATCCCGAAGAGTTTACGTTCAAAATTCAATTCGAACGAGCTGAGGTTGACAGGAAACATTAGAATTATTTAATGAAAAGGGTTGGAAAAATGATTAACGATCAAAAGCTTATTTTTATTATCGACACAATAAAATCTGCGTATACAGATTACGGCACATACGACAAAACATCTTTGACAGATAAAGCAATGTTTGATTTGGTGACATCTACAGATTTCAATATTGAAAATTACATTATCTCAAAAATTAAAGCCCAATATCCTCTGGATATAATATTGAGCGAAGAAACTAACAGTCAGACTGCTGTGGCGAAAGGCCAATGCACTTGGACGATAGACCCGATTGATGGCACATACAATATGGCAAACGGCATAAAATTGTACGGGATACAATGCGCTATGTACATAGACGGCTCTCTTAATTTGGCAGC
Source organism: Clostridia bacterium (assembly GCA_017622825.1). Classification (GTDB taxonomy): domain Bacteria; phylum Bacillota; class Clostridia; order UBA1212; family UBA1255; genus Egerieisoma. Next base: position 1,476 of record JAGAQK010000139.1, read on the forward strand.
GTTATACCTTCCTCATTTTGACGAGCTTTATTATGCCAAGTCCGGCGAAGGTGCATATATGAATGGAGAGAGGATAAACGTGAAATCAAATCCCTTGGACCACTGTGTTGTAAGCTTGGGAGACTTTCCGCATACGCGACCGAACGACACTGAGCAGGAACTAAAAGTTATAGCTTGTTTGTCGAGCAAGATTGCAAGGGTCAGAATGTTTGGCGCGGCGTGCATAGATTTCGCTTTTGTGGCAAGCGGAAAGACGTCGGCAACCGTTATTTTCACTAAAAATAAGTGGGATATTGCTCCGGGAATTCTTTTATGCCAAGAAGCAGGTGCACTTCTCAAAGGAAACGATGGTGAGTATACAGATGAATCCAATGTTGTTATAGCATCTGCTACCGAAGAATTGTACCAAACGATTGTTGAAGCATTGAAATAGCTATATGTCCTTTTCTATGGAAAGAGTTTCTGACCATTGCTCAAACATTGCCGGTTGCGTTATGGATACAAAAGAGCAGAATATGAATATTCACGAGTCGTTAAAACTGCTTAGAAATGACAGCGAATTCTACAGAGAAAAATATACGGAATACACTAAAAAGTATCTTCCTCTTGTATAATTAGCTTTATTTTAGGAACTAATAATGATAAGCATCGCTTCAAGATGGAGCGGCGCTTTTCTTTTACTTGAATTTTACACCGATTTGATTACAGATTTTACAACATAGTGAGACAATGTGGGTGTACTTAAGAAAAAAGTACAAAAAACGAAAAAGGAGATATAAAAAATGAAGAAAATTATTAGTATACTCACAATAGTAATTATCGTTTTGTGTGCGCTTACCGGTTGTGGCGCCAATAAAGATGCAGTCGCAACAGATGGCTCTACCTCTATGAATAAGGTTATCGGCGCTTTAGGAGAAGCTTTTGAAAACGAAACAGGTATTACCGTAACCTACAAAGCTACCGGCTCCGGTGCAGGTATACAAGCAGTATTGGAAGACAGATGCGACATCGGTCTTTCAAGCCGCAATCTCAAAGATGAAGAAAAGAAGAACGGACTTGAAGGAACAATCTTAGCCTATGACGGCATTGCAATCATTGTAAATCCGAGTAACCAGATTTCAGACCTCAGTGTTGAAATGATTGCTAAAATCTACACCGGTGAAATAAAAAACTGGAAAGAAATTAGCGGTAACGATGCAGAAATTGTAGTCATCGGACGTGAAGCAGGCAGCGGTACAAGAGATGGCTTTGAGTCTATTACCGATACAAAAGGTAAGTGCAAATACCGTCAGGAACTAACTTCTACCGGAGATGTTATTACTACAGTTGCAAGCAACCCGGGTGCTATCGGATATGCTTCTCTCGCTTCAGTAAAAGATAGCGTAAAAGCTATTAAGATTGACGGTGTTGTTGCAAGCGAAGAAACTATCAGAGATGGTAGCTACGTAGTACAACGTCCTTTTATTCTCGTCACTAAGAAGAATATAAAACTATCCGAAAATGCTCAGAAGTTTTTAGATTTCATTACTTCTGAAGCTGCAAACAAGATTATCAGCGACGCTGGTGTCGTTCCTGCAAACTAAGAACTCTAAGCAGCATCATTCAATTGCCGCCGCTTATTTCTAATGAGGTTAATCATGAAAAAAAACAGATTATTTGAGAATGTCGTGCACGGCGTATTCCTAATTCTTGGTTTAATAACCGTCGGATGTGTTCTGCTAATCACCGTTTATCTGATTATTTCCGGCATACCTGCCATTAAGGAAATCGGACTCGTTAATTTTCTATTTGGAAAAGAATGGGCATCCACTGCCGTTGAGCCTAAGTACGGTATACTGCCTTTTATATTGACAAGTGTATACGGAACGGCAGGCGCTATATTGATTGGAGTTCCAATTGGATTCTTTACCGCCGTATATCTTTCTAAAGTAGCAAATAAGAAGGTCAGAGCCATTATCGAAAACGCTATTAACCTGCTTGCAGGTATTCCGTCGGTTGTATACGGTCTTGTCGGAATGCTCGTGCTTGTACCGGCAATCCGTGAAATCTTCAACGTGCCGGATGGGGCAAGCTTGCTTGCCGCAATTATCGTACTAGCCATAATGATATTACCAAATATTATAAAAGTATCTATGACGGCTCTTGATGCTGTTCCCAAAGAATATGAAGACGCTTCTTTGGCACTTGGTGCAACACCGACTGAGACATTTTTCAAGGTATCCGTTCCCGCTGCGAAAAGCGGTATAGCCGCTGCTGTGGTACTCGGTGTGGGTCGTGCCATTGGTGAAGCAATGGCAGTTATGATGGTTGCGGGTAACGTGGCGAATATGCCTTCTCTCTTCCAAAGCGTCCGCTTCCTTACCACGGCCGTTGCAACTGAAATGGCATATTCAAGTCCCGGCAGCTTACAGAGAAACGCCTTATTTTCAATTGCCCTCGTACTGTTTTTATTTATTATGCTGATTAACGCTACACTCAATTTCTTCTTGAAGCGGGAGGAGAAATAATATGAATATAAAACGAAAAATTTTCATTAGTTTCACTCGTTGCGCTATGATTTTTTGCACTGCAATTACCGCAGCACTTGTATTATTCCTTATGGGATATGTGCTTATAAACGGAGTACCGAATATCTCTTGGGAATTGTTGTCCACAAAGCCGAGCTATTTAACCGAGAGAATCGGCATTTTGCCTGATATTCTGAACACGGTTTATATAGTACTTGCAACATTGGTTATTGTTCTTCCTCTTGGTGTTGGTGCGGCAATTTATCTTACAGAATATGCTAAAAATAAAAAGTTAGTCGCTTTAATCGAATATGCTGCTGAAACGCTTTCGGGTATACCTTCTATTATATACGGTCTTGTGGGTATGCTGCTCTTTTCTAACAACTTCGGAACGAGCCTCCTTGCAGGTGCGCTGACGCTTGTTATTATGAACCTGCCGACTGTAATGCGTACAACACAAGAAAGCTTGAAGACCGTTCCGCAGAGCTATCGTGAGGGTGCTTTTGGCTTGGGTGCTGGCAAATGGCGTGTGATACGCACTGTAGTATTGCCCGGATGCGTGGACGGCGTTATTACAGGTTGCATACTTTCGGTCGGTCGCATCCTCGGTGAGTCAGCGGCGCTGCTCTTTACTGCAGGCTTTGCTCATGCTCTGAATGGTATTTTTACGGGACTGAGTTCTCCCGGTGCGACGTTGACTGTAGCACTTTATGTCTATGCTAAAGAGGAAGGCGAATTCGGTGTCGCATTTGCTATTGCCGCAATTTTGATGATACTGACACTACTGATAAACATATCGGCCACATTGGTGGGCAAATATTTCGAAAATAGGAGAAACGTATGAGTGAAATAGTGACGGCTAAAGACCTGTGCCTTTGGTACGGAGATAATAAAGCCTTAAAAGATATAAACATTGATATTCCCGAAAAAAGCATAACAGCGCTGATTGGACCTTCGGGATGTGGAAAATCCACTTTTTTAAAAACGCTTAACCGTATGAACGACTTGATTCCGATTGTAAAAATAACGGGTGAGGTTTGTTATAACGGTCGTAACATATTTGCAAAGGATGTGGACGTTAATGAGCTTCGCCGTGACATTGGCATGGTTTTTCAGAAACCGAATCCTTTCCCGATGAGCATTTACGACAATATTGCTTACGGACCTCGTACACATGGTGTATCAAGTAAAGTTAAGCTTGATGAAATCGTGGAGCAAGCGCTTCGTGATGCGGCTATTTGGGACGAAGTAAAGGACAGACTGAAAAAGAATGCTCTTGGTCTTTCCGGCGGACAGCAACAGCGTTTGTGCATTGCTCGTGCTCTTGCAGTTGAACCTAAAGTGTTACTGATGGATGAGCCGACTTCAGCGCTTGATCCTATTTCCACATCTCGAATAGAGGAGCTTGCATTGCAATTGAAGGAAAAATATACTATAATTATCGTAACTCATAATATGCAGCAGGCGGTTCGTATTTCTGATAATACAGCATTTTTTCTTCTTGGAGAGTTAGTGGAATTCGGTGAAACCGAGAAAATTTTCTCGCAGCCGATGGATAAGCGTACCGAGGATTACATTACAGGAAGGTTTGGTTGATATTATGAGGAGTAGATTTGATGAGCAGCTTAGTCTGCTTAATAAAAAAATGATTGAAATGGGCGCAGAATGCGAGGAACTTATCGCTCTTGTAGCAAAAGCTTTGTTAAACGGCGATGTGGAAGGCGCAAGAAAAGCGAAGGAGCAAGGTCATATAATAGATCAAATGGAACGTGAGGTTGAGGCTATTTGTTTAAAACTCTTACTTCAGCAGCAACCTGTGGCAAAGGATCTTCGTGTTATTTCCGCAGCTCTTAAAATGATCACCGATATGGAAAGAATTGGAGATCAGGCAGAGGATATTGCTGAGATAATCCCGTTTCTCGATGGAAGAACCGGCGCTGAGTTTACTGATTTTAAGCTGATGGCAGAGACAACGTGCAAAATGGTAACAGACAGCATTGATGCTTATGTAAAGCAGAACGTTGATCTTGCTAAAGCTGTAGCCGAGCACGATGACGTTGTGGACGATGCGTTTGTCAGGATGAAAAATATGTTAATAAAACTGATATCTGAAAATAAGGCAGATGGGGAATATGCCGTTGATCTCTTGATGATTGCTAAATATTTTGAACGTATCGGCGACCACGCTGTTAACATTGCAGAATGGGTTGAATTCTCCGTGATAGGCGTTCATAAAGGAGCGTAAAAATGATTTGGTGTGTTGATGACGATAATACCATCCGTGAAATTGAGGTTTATACATTAGAATCTATGGGTTTTACTGCTTGTGGCTTTGCTGACGGTCTTTCCATGCTGGAAGCTCTTAAGAGCGAAAAGCCGGATTTGATTATTCTTGATATAATGATGCCGGAAATAGACGGACTTCAGATTCTCTCAAAACTCCGTAGTGAGGCGGCGTATAAAGATATTCCGGTAATTATGGCTACTGCAAAAGGTACCGAGATGGATAAAATCGGAGGTCTTAACTCAGGTGCAGACGATTATCTTGTAAAGCCTTTTGGCGTAATGGAGATGGTTGCCCGTGTAAAAGCGGTGCTACGTCGTACAGCAAAGCAAGAAACAACAAACGATATTACAGTGGGCAACATCACGTTAAAGGAAGCAGAGCATAAAGTTGTTGCAGACGGTGAAAGTGTTGAGCTTACGTATAAGGAATTTGAGATTCTTAAGCTATTTATGCATAATCCGAACATGGTATTTTCACGAGATAAGCTGATGAACGAAATATGGGGTATGGATTATATAGGCGAAACACGCACTGTTGATATGCATATCAAAACGCTTCGACATAAGCTGAGGAATGCCGGCGGGCAGATTAAGACTGTTATAGGTGTTGGTTACAGATTGGAGAAAGAAGTATGACCAAAAAGATTTTTCACTCCATTTTTATCGTTGCCTTGGTGATTCTTCTTGCCAGCATCGGCATTGCAACGAGCTTTTTGTATGAATACTATAATGATTCTCAGCAAAAGCAGTTAAAGGCGGAGCTGTCTCTTGTTGCAGATACAGTTAACAAAGTAGGTATTGAATATTTTGAAAATTTTGATTCAACGGTATTTCGTTTTACAGTAGTTTATACTGACGGTACAGTCCTTTATGATACACAGGCTAATGCAAGTGAAATGGAAAACCACGCAGATCGAGAAGAAATCGTGGAAGCGTTTCAAAATGGTACGGGTAGTAGTGCAAGAAATTCTTCCACATTTTCTAAAAAGACATTTTATGAAGCCGTTCGCCTTGAAAACGGCGATGTTCTTCGTATTTCGATTAGTCAGTTGACTATTGGTGCTCTTATTCTCGGTATGTTACCCGCAATATGTGCAATAATCCTGATTTCCGCAGTTGTCGCGATTGTGCTTTCTCACGCAATGGCAAAGAAAGTAACAGAACCTTTAATGCAACTCGACCTTGAGAATCCATCTGAAAACAGCACCTACGAGGAATTAACGCCCATTCTCACGAAGGTTCATAAACAGCATAAGGAGATAAAATCACAGATGGAAACCTTACGTCGTAAATCTGACGAATTTGAGCAGATTGTTTCTTCTATGAATGAAGGTCTTGTGCTTATAGATGAACATGGTATGGTTCTTAGTATGAATACGGCGGCAAAGAACATATTTGCCGTTAAAAATGATGTTAAAGGTAGCGATTTCCTGCTCGTTGACCGAACAGTTAAGATGAGTAAGGCAATCTGGAACGCTCTTGACGGTAACCATAGCGAATATATAGAGGAAAGAAGTGGCAGCGAATATCAGTTTACCATAAATCCTATTGAATCGGATGGCAAAGTTCTCGGTGTAGTTATTCTTGTATTTGATATTAGTGACCGTGCTTTTGCAGAACGCAACCGTCAGGAGTTCACAGCAAACGTTACACATGAATTGAAAACACCGCTTCAATCTATTATCGGAAGTGCAGAGCTCCTTGAAAACGGACTTGTAAAACCTGAAGATACTTCAAGATTTGTAAGCAACATACGCAAGGAAGCAACAAGGCTTGTATCTCTTATTAACGATATTATTCGACTTTCACAACTGGACGATAACAACGAACCGGCAACTGAAACGGTAGAACTGACAGAGGTTGCAAAAGAAGTTATTGAAGTGCTCACAATATCAGCAGCTAAGCGAAATGTTACGCTTAGCCTTGAGGGTGAACCGCAAACTATTTTTGGAGTACGTCGTTATATTTATGAGATTATTTATAATCTTTGCGATAATGCCATTCGCTACAATGTGGACGGTGGCACGGTGACAATTGTAATCGGTAAAGAAAATAGTCGTGTAATTGTTTCGGTAAAAGATACCGGTATCGGTATTGCACCTGAACATCAAAGTCGTATTTTTGAACGTTTTTATCGAGTAGATAAAAGTCATTCCAAGGAAACCGGCGGCACCGGTCTTGGCCTTTCTATCGTAAAACATGCTGTGCAATATCATGGTGGCAAGTTGGTGCTTGATAGTGAAGTAGGAAAAGGCACAACTGTAAAAATTGTTTTTTGATTAACAATTGTATTTCACGTGGCCTTGCGGGTTGCATTGGCGTTTCGTAAGTGGTAAAATATCACATAAGTTATTAATTTAGTGGGACGAGAAACAATAGCAAACAAATAATAAAGAAGCTGAAAGAATAGAGGCGAATGTATTAGTAGCTGTGTGAGGTTGGAATATGAAAAAAATTTTATGTTTATTGCTTTTGTTGTGTATGGTAGTGGGAATCGTCTGCAACGGATGTCAGCCGAAGCCCATGTGGAAAGTCCCGGACGGGAAATTTAATGAAGGAAAGGTAGAGTATAAAATGGAAACAGTTGGTTCAGAAAAGACAGTATTGGCGACGCCTCTTGAGGGCCATTCGCTTGGACTTGATATTACAAATAAAAAGGATTTGGTGAGTATATGCTATACAATGTGGTTTAATGCTATTAACGGGAACGGCACAGAACCTATAACGGACGCATTGAACGTTGAAGAGCTGACAGCAAAGTACGGTTTTAGTACTAAGTACGGCTTCGGCAATGAGACAGAGCAGCACAATAGAATTACCAGATTCCATTATTGGTCAGAGCCTGCACAAGGCTATTACAGAAGTACAGACAAAGATGCGATTCGTAACAACATGACGCTTCTGTATAAAGCCGGTGTTGATTTTATTATTCTTGATTATACTTATGCAAATGCCGGCGGTTATTCACCGGGAAAATCAGCATGGGAGACTTACATAAACGGCCCGTCAACTGCTTTGCTCGATACTATTATGGAAATGCGCGCAGAAGGCTTGGGAACGCCTTACGTGGTATTTTGGCTGTCTTCAGACAGTATGTACGAGCTTATCAAGGAACATTTCTATAGCGTAGAAAAGTGGCGTGACTGTTTCGTATATTGGGACAATAAACCGCTGCTTCTTGACTGGCAATATGAAAGCAGGGATCAAGACTTTTTCAAGGTGAAGGGAATGTACGGTCTGCAGGGCGTTGTGGGCGAAAATCAGTGGTCGTACCTTGAGGTTAATAACAGCAAAACCGTTGCTTATGATGCAGATGGTAATCCCGAACACGTATGTGCCTGCGTTGCTACACAGGAAACATATATGTCATATCATACAGCACATGGCCGTGACGGTGGTAAATTCTGGAATAATCAGTGGAAGACAGCTTTTAAACATCATCCAAAAATCGTAACTGTAACATGGTGGAATGAGTGGTGCGCACAGCTTTTTAAAATTGACAACGTTGGATATGTTTTCACAGACAATTTTAATCAAGAATACAGTCGCGATATTGAACCTATGAAGGGCGGCCATGGTGACCAATACTATAAATGGCTTTGTGAGTATATAAGATACTACAAGTCAGGACTCGACTGCCCTAAGCTTTATGAGGAATGACTTTTAACATAATATCGTAGAGGTGTTACTTTATGAAAATATCAACAGAAATTTCATCTGTATCGAGAATTGTCGGTATGGAAAAAGCAGTGGAGTTGTGCGCTAAGGCAGGCTTTGATGCGTGGGATTTTTCGCTGTTTGAAATGTGCAAGATTGATTGGCGAACGGTAACTGTTATGAACGTTCAAAACGAACTGAACGGGAACAATTACATTGAGTTCACAAGAAAGCTCAAAAAAATCGGCCTTGATAACGGGATTGTGTGTAATCAGTCTCATGCACCTTTTCCGGTGGCTTTGCCGGAGGTTCGCTGCTACTTGGAGCGTGCAATTGAGTGCACTGCTGAGGCGGGCGGCGAGATTTGCGTTATCCATCCTGACAACAATAAAAATGCAGAGCAGAATGCTGAAATGTTTAACGAGCTGCTGCCGATTGCGAAAAGTTACGGTGTCAAAATAGCAACCGAAAATATGTGGAATTGGGATGCAGCTAAAGACCAATCCATGTTTGCTGCATGTGCTACAGGCGAGGACTTTAAAAAACATATTGATATTATCAATGATCCTTCTTTTGTGGCTTGCCTTGACTTGGGACACGCCGAGATGCGTGGCTCAGGCGACGGTGCAGTAAATATGATAAAAACGTTAGGGCATAGACTACAGGCGCTTCATATTCACGATAACGACTGTTGGCACGACAGCCACCAGATACCGTTTTCTATGAAAATGGATTTTGATGCAATCGTGAAGGCACTCAAAGAAATTGATTATAAAGGCTACTTTACGCTTGAGGCAAACGGTTACTTGAACGGTTATAATGAAGATAACGTCTACGAGGGACTCGTAAGGCTTAAAGAAAGTGCTAGACTTCTTGCAGATAAATTCGAACAGTGTGCTGTTTCTTGAAATTTGAAAGAAAATAGGTGTTTTATGAGTGATTTTACATATGAAACCAACATTACATCAAACAAATTAGAAACTTTTGAATGGGACAATGTGTGGTGGGAGCAGACAGATAACAAAACATCAAAACGAATTCTGTATATAGGGGATTCTATATCTTGCGCCACAAGACAGTTAATTACAAAGTTTTCTGAATCAAGAATATTGTGTGATGGTTTTGGTACATCAAAGGCACTTGATAATCCGTATTTCAAGCAGACTTTAGAGTTATTTATAAAACAACAGAGTGCGTGTGATATGATTTTATTTAACAACGGACTTCACGGGTGGCACCTTGCGGATTCAGAATATGCAAAATATTACGAGGACATGCTCTTGTATTTATTAAAAGCAGTAAAAACGATTTTTATTGTGCTGACAACAGATGATATTACAAATCATAGTCATAACGAGACGGTAAAAGCAAGAAATAAAATTGCAAAGGATTTAGCCCAAAAATATAGTCTGCCTGTTATTGATTTACATACAGTCGCAATAAACAACGCAGAGTGCCATATTAATGACGGTGTTCATTTTAATGCTGTGGGATATGAGCTTTTGGCAAAATGCATATTAGAAAACATAACAGAGTATTTCTCCGAGTGACGATATTTTGCACCGGGCTATGGATTAGGAGATTAGAATTTTATGAACACATATCTATTTGATTTTGACGGCACACTTGTAGATTCTATGCCAACGTATGTATCTTCGCTTTTGAGAATACTTGATGACTGCGGTATATCGTATCACAGTGATATAGTAAAAACAATAACACCATTGGGAATAGCCGGTACTGCAGACTATTTTATAAAAATGGGCGTTAAAATGCCAAAAGAAAAAATCGTACAGCTTATGAAGCACTACATGCTCGAAGAATACATGTATAATATACCTGCAAAAGAAAACGTGACAGTAGTGCTGAAAAAGCTGAAAGAAAGAGGTGCGAGCCTAAACGTGCTCACAGCAAGTCCTCACATAACACTTGATAGCTGTCTTGTTAGATTAGGCTTGTTTGACTTGTTTGATAATATATGGTCGTGTGACGATTTCAATACAACAAAATCAAATCCTGAGATTTACAAAATGGCAGCAGAAAAATTGGGCGAGAAGCCTGAAAACATTTTATTCTTAGATGATAATTACAACGCAGATAAAACCGCAAAGGAGGCAGGAATGCTCGTTTGCGGCGTGTATGATGAGTCGTCAAAAGATTATGTAGAAGAAATCAAAAGCGTAGCAGATTATTATATTTATAATTTTAGTGAGCTTCTTGAAATGGAGAAAATCAATTGAAAAAAGCAGTTAGTTTATTATTAATATTAATCATTGCTGTAGGCGCATTTTTAGGGACACCTACATATGCCGGCGGCGACACCAATATAGTTTTTGTTTCTAATGAAACGTCAAATGCTGACAACGTTACGCGTACGGAATATTCCGAGACCATAACTGCTGCAGTGCCATTGGCTGCTGCAAATACAGTGGGAAATAACATATCGTTAAAACTTCTTTCTGACGGGAACACAGCCGTACCGTCAATTGAACTGGACAGCAAAGGCAGTCCGGCAACTATTTATATAGAAGAAACTAACTCGGCAGATTTTTACGGTGCGGATGCGGTTATAGGTATGCCTGTCGATATTTCGGGAGGAGGATCATTTGAAACCGCAACACTTACGTTTTCCTTTAAAGAACAGCAAAAAGCAGCTGTGATATGTAAGTATTCCGACGAAAAGGTAACAGCGTATACAACAACGTACAGCGATGATAATATGAGCGCAAAAGCCACAATAAACAGTGTGGGAACGTATTTCGTAATGGATGCGCAAAAAGTGCTTGACGAGTTTGCGTTCAAATACGTTGATATTTTAGTTGTAAGTGATCATACGGGAATGACGAGTGATAGCGAGAAGAGTGTAAACGATGCTGTAGTATTGCTTTGTGAAGAATTGAAAGAAAAAAGAATTAAAGCAAACATTTTAGAAGTGTATCATAATGAGATTATTGAAATATACAAAGAAACCGAGGAAGGATTCGTTAATTCATACGTATACCCCAGTACGGTGAATATAGACATTAATGAAAAAATTAATTCGGGGTTTATTAATCTGACAGAAGGATTGCCGCTTTTTGTTTACGTAGTTTCGGATAACAGCGTAAATGTTATAAATGACGAATTGCAAGTAAATACTTATAGCTATGATGAGTTTGCGGCCTATACGTCAGATATTGCAAAACAAATACATAAAGAAGTCGTTGGTGAAGGAATAATTTATATAAAAGGCCCTGTGCCGGTAAAGGTGCAGCTTAATTCTGAGCTTACACAAGATGGTACGGGAGATACTGATGGCGATGGATTGAAAGATATAGAAGAACTTGAAGGCGCAGTACCGAGCGGTAAATTTAATCTCAGTACGCTGGCTTCTATTATTGGACAAGACGTTTCGGGTGAAGAATATGGGGAAGTGTCTTTGTACAAATATACGAGTAATCCTGTGCTTAAAGACACTGATTTTGACGGCATAAATGACGATAAAGATGCTACGCCAAAAAATAATGAATACGCGGGCACAATGCATTGCACGGTAGATAACAAGAATTATGATTGCAGCATTACGTTCAACGTGGATTATAGGGATCTTCTGGAAGGATACAACACCGTGTATTCTAAAGATTTATCTGTCTTATCGTCGCTTCTTGCTTCTGATATTTATAAAAACTTGTATATAGAAACAACTTCAGGCTCGGTTTTAGGCGGTAATGATAATGCTTCGGTTTTTGCGAGCATGCTGGGGCTTTATGACATAAAGCTAATTGAAGTATCGGCAAGCGAATACATCGATGACAAAGATGACGTTACTGATTTTATGATTGGACACCGTGAAATCACGTATAAAGGCAAAACAAAAGACGTGATAGTGCTTTCTGTACGAGGAACAAACGAAACGAACGCAGAATGGTCAAGTAACTTCGACGTGGGCGCGGATACTGATGAATATTACGCCGCAACCGGCAAAAACCATCCACACTGGCTTAATAAAGAAAACCATAAAGGCTTTGACGTTACGGCAAACCGCGTGTATGAAAAGGCTCTTAAATACATAAGCAGCTACGTTGGCGATGCTGATGAAAAAGTTATACTTATAACAGGTCACTCAAGAGGCGCGGCTATCGCGAATATTCTCGGTACGTTTTTTGAAGCGTCTGATGGATTTTCTTCTTATACATACACTTTTGCAACACCGAATACTACTACAGACAAAAATGCAAGCTCATATAAAACTATTTTCAATATAAAAAACGCAGATGATTTAATACCGTATTTGCCCATCGAGACGTGGGGCTTTACGAATTACGGTACAACGATGTCTATAAGTATAGAAAAGAACTATGAAAGCGGTTTCCTTGCAAATGACGTTGGTACTTTCGAATGGCTTATAGGTGAAGATTACAATAATGACGGCGGAACACAGCGCACACTTGACAGTTTTGCGGCAATTACGAGTACGCGCGAAGGCTTGTATGTTATTGATACGTCTTCTGACGGCACTGCCTACGAAAATGGTTTTGGTCACTTTACGTTAAATGCCGCGCAGAATGAGCTTGCAGAGCTTACGGCTACGTTTGAAAATGAGAAGCTGATGAAATTCTGTACTTTTAGTGTTGTAAAAGGCGCTATTATGTATAAAGTTAAAATTAACTATAGTCCGGCATATCTTATGCAGTCTCTTGCTAATATGACAACGGGAGTAGGACCTCTGCTTGGACACGCTATAAGCGGTGTATATGCTGACGCTAAAAATTCATTTATAGCATCGAGCGGTAAAGTGGTAATAGGCGGACTAACTCATCCACACATGCAGCCTACTTATTATCTCTTAGCTCACAATAATTTCCTGCCATTAAAGTAATATATTATTTATAATATTAATTTGAGTTTTTGCAAGTATAAAAATCCTTGATATTACGCATTCTAAAGGTAATCTATATCAAGGAGGCATATTCATGAGAAAAAATAATAGATTTATATCCTTTATTTTGATTGCAGCGCTGCTTACAGTATTTGTATCTTGCAGCACAAAGAACGAAAATGAAGGGAATCAAGGAGATACGCCGCAGGGCGGTTCATACACGCTGACAGTGTGGGGAGC
>JAGAQK010000140.1 GCA_017622825.1 Clostridia bacterium
AGAACGGTACAATTGACCTCGTTTGGAACGGTATGACAATAACACCTGAAAGAAAAGCCGGAATGTCAGTTTCTGTACCTTATCTTGCAAACAAGCAAGTAGCAGTAATTGCAAAAGCAGACAGCGAGAAATATAAGAGTGCTAACTACGACGAGTTCGTGAAGGTAACAAAAGATGCAGTTATCATTGTAGAAAAAGGCTCTGCAGGTGAAGCTCTCGTGCTTCCTGCAGAAGAAGAAAAATAAGATATTTTGATGGCGGCTCTATAGCTGTATAGAGCCGTCATAATTTTTTCTAAAGGAAGTAAAAGGTATTTATGGATTTTTGGGGTATGATTTATGACCTGTGTATGGGCTTCGGTGTAACACTGAAGCTTTTTGCACTGACATTATTATTTGCTATACCGTTGGGCTTTGTTTTGGCGTTCTTGTCAATGACGAAAATTAAACCCATAAGCATTGTAACAAAGTTTTTTATCTGGATAATAAGAGGAACTCCTCTTTTGCTCCAGTGTCTTGTTGTTACTTTTGTGCCGTCTATGCTGTTTGGAATCCCAAACAAAGACTTTAAAGAAATGCTCGGACTGGAAACAATGGCGGATTTGCAGTTTATGTTCGTTCTGGTCGCTTTCGTTATAAATTATGCATGTTATTTTTCTGTAATAATAGAAGGCGGCATCAAAAACATTTCCGTAGGGCAGCACGAAGCGGGAAAAGTGCTCGGTATGACGAAATGGCAGATTTTTCGCCACGTAGTACTTATGCAGGTTGTACGTAAAATCACGGCGCCCATGAGTAACGAGATAATAACACTTGTAAAAGACACGGCACTTGCAAGAGCGCTCAGCGTAATAGAAATTATCGCGGTAGCTTTTGAAAAAGTAAATAAATACGCAGTCTTGTCGCCGCTGTTATACTCATGCCTTTTCTATTTGGCATTTAGCGGTCTGCTTACGCTTATTTTCTACTACATAGAGAAAAAATTGAGCTACTACTCTGTTTAAGAGTGCGAGGTAATGTATATGAAAATGCTTGAAGTAAATAATATTACAAAAACATTCGGACAACACCAGGTGTTGAAAGGCGTAACGTTTTCGTTGGAACAAGGAGAAGTGCTTGTAATCATAGGCTCCTCCGGAAGCGGTAAAACCACGTTACTTCGCTGCCTTAATTTTTTAGAGCAGCCTGACGGAGGCGATATTTCCGTAAATGGTAACGAAATTTTCTCTACAGCAAGCGGCAAAGAGTTAAGTGACTCAGAGCTTAGAGACAGACGGTTGCATTTTGGACTTGTATTTCAGTCTTTCAATCTGTTCCCGCAGCACGACGTGCTTAAGAATATAACTTTGGCACCTACGCTGTATTATACGTCGCAGCTTAAGAAACAAAAAGCCTCCAAAAGCCAAATAAAGGAAGCTAAAGCAGACATAGAAAAGCAGGGCTTGGAATTATTATCTATGGTTGGGCTTTCGGACAAAGTACATGCTTATCCGTGCACATTGTCAGGTGGACAGCAACAGCGTGTTGCCATAGCAAGAGCACTCGCACTCAATCCTGACATATTATGCTTTGATGAGCCTACTTCGGCTCTTGACCCGGAGCTTACGGGAGAAGTTTTAAAAGTAATTCGTTCTCTTAAAGAGCAGGGAAGAACGATGATTGTTGTAACGCACGAAATGGAATTTGCCCGCGGCGTTGCTGATCACGTGATTTACATGGCAGACGGTATAATAGAAGAAGAAGGTACGCCGGATGAAGTTTTCGGCAATCCGAAATCTGAAAAAACAAAGATGTTTCTATCAGCCGGATTTAATAAGTAATTGAATCATTCTCAAAGAAAAGGTGAAAATAATGCAAGACGATAAAACAGGTATTCAGGAAAAAACAAAACTGTATGAAGCAATATTATCATTGAAAACAATTGAAGACTGCGATTTGTTTTTTGAAGACCTTTGCACAATAAATGAGATTAATGCTATGGTGCAGAGACTTGAGGTGGCAGAGCTTTTGAAGCAAGGTGAGACTTTTAATACGATTGTAGAAAAGACAGGAGCATCCACAGCAACTATTTCCCGTGTAAATAAATGTTTGAAATACGGCGCAGGTGGATATGATATAGTCTTGAAGTAAAATCATATTTGTGGTATTATGTCTCAGTATTTTACTATAATATTTTGATAATATATGAAAGG
>JAGAQK010000141.1 GCA_017622825.1 Clostridia bacterium
ACTTAAAATTATGCGATTTTTTAGTCTCTGCACCGTTTTTAGCACCGATTGGTGTAAATTTGGTGTAAAGAGGTAAATTTATTCGGTTTAGAAAGTCCCGAAACCCGCATAAACACTGGGTTTTTTCGACTTTTACTTGTCAATAGGCTTCATTGTGGGGAACAACAGCACGTCTCTTATCGACCTCGTATTAGTCAACAACATAACAAGACGGTCGATGCCCATTCCCATGCCGCCCGTAGGAGGCATACCAATTTCAAGAGCATTCAAGAAATCATTATCTACATCACAAGCCTCATCATCGCCGGCAGCCTTCAAAGCAGCCTGACGCTCAAAACGCTCACGCTGATCAATCGGGTCATTAAGCTCAGAAAAAGCATTAGCAAACTCACTGCCAACGATAAAGAGCTCAAAACGCTCAGTATAATCAGGGTTCTCAGGCATACGCTTAGCAAGAGGTGAAATATCAACAGGATGATTCATAACAAACGTAGGCTGAATAAGCTGTTTCTCAACATACTCTTCAAAGAACAAGTTCAAAATATCACCGATAGCATGACGCTCCTCATACTCAATGTGATGCTCCTTAGCCAACGCACGAGCCTCGTCAAGAGTTTTAACTTTGCTAAAGTCTACTCCGGAATACTCGAGCACTGCCCCACTCATTGTTACGCGTTTGAAAGGCTTGTCCAAATCAATTTCAACATCACCGAACATAATCTTACCCGTACCGTTAACAACGTTGCACACGTGACGAATCATACCCTCAGTGATATCCATCATACCGTTATAATCAGTGTGAGCCTGGTACAACTCAAGCAATGTAAACTCAGGGTTATGTTTAGGGTCCATACCTTCGTTACGGAAAACTCTGCCTATCTCATATACTCTGTCCAAACCACCAACGATAAGTCTCTTAAGATGGAGCTCAAGAGCGATTCTGAGATACATATCAATATCAAGAGTATTATGATGAGTTATAAACGGACGAGCAGAAGCACCACCGGCAATACCATGCAATACAGGAGTCTCAACCTCAATGAAAGCACGGTTGTCTAAGTAATTACGAACCTCTTTAATAATCTGCGAACGCTTAACGAAAACATCTCTAACCTCAGGATTAACAATAAGGTCAACATAACGCTGTCTGTATCTCGTATCAAGATCCTTAAGACCATGACGTTTCTCCGGCAAAAGCTGCAAAGACTTACAAAGCAAAACGATTTCTTTAGTTTTAACAGTAATTTCGCTGGTTTTAGTCTTAAAAACAGTACCCTTTATACCAACGATATCACCGATATCATATGTTTTGAAATCCTGATAAGCCTCAGCTCCTACGTCATTGCTGCGGATATAAACCTGAATCTTGCCATCCTTATCTTGAATATGGAAAAAGCTCGCCTTACCCATAATTCTCTTAAGCATAATTCTGCCGGCAACAGAAACAACAGGCAACGTTGACTCATCAACCTCACCATGCTCCTCCCCGCCCTCAGGCTCAACATAGCTGTCAATAACGCCTTGAGAATAATGAGTAACATCAAACTTAGTAATCTCAAAAGGATTCTTACCGGCCTTTTTTAAATCCTCAAGTTTATTTCTGCGAATTTGTAACATTTCATTAAGCTCCTCAGTTGTAAACTCAGGCGCCTCAATAATATTGTCCATTATATAACCTCTCTTTTTATTTTCTCTCCGGGATTCTGATGCTGACAACCTTATATTTAACAGGTCCGTCAAGTGTCTCTACAACAACCTCGTCATTAACCTTTTTGCCGAGAATTGCAGCACCAACCGGTGACTCATTGGAAATTTTGCCTGCCATCGGGTCAGCCTCAGTAGATCCAACAAGATAGTACTCAACTTCTTCTTCGAAGTCATAATCGTACAACGTAACACATTGACCAAGTCTGACAACATCTGTGTCAAGATCATTCTCGTCAATCAAAATGTAATTTTTGAGAATTTCCTCAATGCGGTGCTTCTCTGCTTCGTTTTCTTGCTGCTCCCTCTTAGCATCATCATATTCAGAGTTCTCTGACAAATCACCAAAACCCCTCGCGATTTCGATTCTTTTGATGATTTCTGTTGTTTTCTCACCTTTAAGATAATCAAGCTTTTCTTGATAATGCTTAAGACCTTCTCTGGTAAGATGTGTGGGTTTAACCTCTGCCATAGCAAAATCTCTCCTTATTTTACTTATTTTTATTTAATATTGGCATAATTCTTGTCTTTAAGAATTACGTCATGTGCACTACCCTCAACAAGGCTTGTCGCCGATACTCTAGTAAGCTTAGCTGACTTATGGAAATCCGGAATATTCTGCACGCCGCAGTTACACATTGTAGAACGAATCTTGCCCAACGTAATATCCAAGTTATCTCTAAGTGAGCCTGCATACGGTACATAAGAATCAACACCCTCTTCAAACGAAAGCTTGCTCTTACCACCCATATCATATCTCTGCCAGTTTCTTGCTCTGTTTGAACCCTCGCCCCAATACTCTTTAACATAATTACCGTTAAGATTAAGCTTCAAAGTCGGGCTCTCATCAAATCTTGCGAAATATCTGCCGAGCATCATAAAATCAGCACCCATCGCAAGAGCCAACGTCATATGATAATCGTGAACGATACCGCCATCAGAACAAAGCGGAATATACTCGCCTGTCTCTTTAAAGTATTCATCACGAGCCTTTGCCACCTCAATAACAGAAGTTGCCTGACCGCGGCCAATACCCTTCTGCTCTCTTGTAATACAAATTGAACCACCGCCGATACCGATTTTTACAAAATCAGCACCCGCATCAGCAAGATAACGGAAAGCTTCTGCATCAACCACGTTACCTGCACCTACTTTTACCTTGCCATTATACTCTTGCTTAATGAAATCAATAGTATCCTTTTGCCACTCCGAATAACCCTCTGATGAGTCAATACAAAGTACGTCAACACCCGCTTTAACAAGCTCAGGAACACGCTCTTTAAAGTCTCTCGAGTTAATACCTGCACCAACCATGTATCTCTTCTCGCTGTCAAGAAGCTCCAAGGGATTTTCTTTATGTGATTCGTAGTCCTTCCTGAATACAAAATATTTAAGGTTACCCTTATTGTCAATAATTGGCAAATTATTAAGTTTATTATCCCAAATAATGTCATTTGCAGCTTTAAGAGTAATACCCTCTTTTGCATAAATAAGCTTTTCAAAAGGCGTCATAATATCTTTAATCTTAGTATCAAGCGTCATTCTGCTAAGTCTGTAATCACGGCTTGTAACTATACCCAAAAGCTTACCCGTTGCAGTACCATCATCAGTAATTGCTACAGTTGAATAACCGTTGCTCTGTTTAAGATCCACTACATCCTGCAATGTATGCTCAGGTGTAAGATTTGATGCACTCACAACAAATCCTGATTTATATTTTTTAACACGGCTAATCATCTCTGCCTGTTGATCAATCGGTTGTGAAACGTATACAAACGAAAGACCTCCGCACTTTGCCAAAGCAATAGCCATTTTATCGTCCGATACAGCCTGCATTACTGCAGAAACCATCGGAATATTTATATAAAGAGGCGACTCTTCATCTTTTTTATATCTAACGAGCGGTGTTCTCAAAGAAACTTTATCCGGTGTACAGTCCTTTTTTGTCAAACCGGGTATCAATAAATACTCACTAAATGTATAAGACGGTTCTTCATAAATAAAAGCCACACAATCAACTCCTAACTAAATATTTTGATTACACAGTATACTACTTTAGCCCAAAAAAGTCAATCTTAATGGTTATTCTTTTCGCCAAACCATTTTGTTCACAACACCCGTATACGACTGAATTATTTTGACAACTTTCGTTGACACGTTTTCCTCTGTATAATACGGAACGGGCACGCCATAATCCCTACTTTCGTTCATTGCAACGGCAGTGTCAACAGCTTGCAGCAAGCCATGTTCGTCTATTCCCGCCAATACAAAACAAGCCTTATCAAGAGCCTCCGGCCTTTCCGTAGAAGTGCGTATGCAAACAGCCGGGAAAGGTTTGCCGATAGACGTAAAATAGCTGCTCTCCTCCGGCAACGTACCGCTGTCAGAAACGACAGCAAAAGCATTCATTTGCAATTTATTGTAGTCATGAAAGCCCAAAGGATCATGGCGAATAACACGCTTATCAAGCACAAACCCACTTGCGTCGAGACGTTTTTTGCTTCGCGGATGACATGAATATAAAATTGGCATATCGTACTTTTCTGCCAATTTATTGACAGCACCGAACAGTGACAGGAAATTTTTCTCCGTGTCAATATTTTCCTCACGGTGAGCCGATAAAAGGATGTATTTCTTACTTTCAAGACCAAGCCTGCTCAGAATATCGCTGCTTTCAATATCTGCAATGTTATTACTTAATACTTCTGCCATGGGCGAACCTGTCACATATGTACGCTCCTTAGGCAATCCGCATTCGTGCAAATAACGTCTGGCGTGTTCTGAATACGCTAAATTCACGTCAGAAATAATATCTACTATTCTGCGGTTGGTTTCCTCAGGCAAACACTCGTCTTTACAACGGTTGCCTGCCTCCATGTGGAAAATCGGAATATGCAAGCGCTTGGCTGAGATTGCCGACAAACAAGAATTAGTATCACCCAGTATCAGCAAAGCATCCGGCTTAATCTGCGCCATTAACTTGTATGAGCAATTAATTATATTTCCGACCGTTTCGCCCAAATCGTCACCAACTGCGTCCATATATACCTCAGGAGCTTCAAGCTTCAAATCTTTAAAGAAAACTCCGTTAAGGTTGTAGTCATAATTTTGTCCTGTATGAGCAAGTATGCAATCAAAGTACTTGCGGCATTTATTTATAACAGCCGCTAAGCGGATAATTTCCGGACGAGTGCCGACAATAATCAACAGCTTCAGTTTGCCGTTATCTTTAAAACTAACATCAGAATAATCAACCTTTATATTCATTCTACCACCTCAAAAAAAGTATCGGGTTTTTCCGGATTAAAACATTCATTCGCCCACATTACGGTCACTAAATCATCCTTATCAGACAAATTTATAATATTGTGCGTGTATCCCGGGAGCATATGAACTGCTTCTATTTTATCTCCCGAAACCTCAAAATTCAATACCTCTTCGCTACCGATACGGCGCTGTTGTATCAAGCCCTTGCCTGAAACGACTATAAAAAATTCCCATTTGCT
>JAGAQK010000142.1 GCA_017622825.1 Clostridia bacterium
ACGAACAGCACAGAGATTACAAAAAATTGACTGAGGAGCTGGCTGAGGCAGCAGAGAAGGACGCTGACGGAGAATTTTACAGAGTAGGCTCCGGCTTCCAAAGAACGTTTAATGAGGCAATTGCGTTGGGATACGGTGGAATCAGCCATTACAGCTCGTCATTTAATCGTAATCTTAATAATTTCTTGAAGAAAATGGGCTTTGCTCAGAACTGGTATTGGAGCTCTTATGCAGGCTCTACGGCGGTAACCGATGCACTGTTTTCTGTGAAATATGTTATGTCTGATTCGCGAATTTCGCGAGTTGATGATAGAGGAAAAATAATATCATGGTGCAGTGTGCCTTATGAGCATTATGAAACGGTTGCTTCTGTTGATTCTGCAGTGCTGTATAGAAACCCTGATGTTTTGCCGCCTTGTATTGCTGTAAGTGGCAATCTTGATAAATTCGATTGGAAATCAAACTCAGTTGAATCGCAGAATTATTTGCTTAATTGCATGCTTGATGATGATAAATCATATTTTTTGAAATTATCCGGAAATCCCGGCTGCGTGCTTAAAGAAGCGGGCGACGGCTACGTTGGTTTTTCAATTGTAATGCCTCAAAGCGGCCCTTTATATTCGTATTTTCCAATGAATAGCAATGGCGCCGGAATGACAATAAATGATGATTATAAAATTAACCTGTTTATGGGAGAAACTGATTGCATACAATTTTTAGGCTACTATGAAGCAGGCGAGGTAGTAAAAGTGAGATTGGAGTCGAGTAAACTTAACGTCGCCGGCAGTGCGTTTTATTTGCTTAACGAGGTTGCTTTTGATGAAGCTGTCAATAAATTAAAAGCAAATGCCCTTGATATTAAAAATTGGTCGTCGGGATGCATTGAAGGAATAATTAATGCAGAAAGCGACGGTCACGCATTTACAAGCCTTGTGTATGATACGGCGTGGAGCGTAAAAGTCGACGGCAAAGAAGTCGAAACGCATGCGCTTAAAGACGGACTTTTGTATTTTGATATAACAGAAGGCACACATAACGTTTCAATAGAGTATAAAGTGCCGGGCTTTGCGGCCGGAATGTTAATAACGTGTATAACGGTAGCGACTGTCGCGGCTGTCGTGGCATTTCGTATTAAAAAGAGAAGGAGAGTGAAATAAATGAGTGCGATGGCTCTGAGAATCATAGCAGCGCTTTCAATGCTTTTGGACCACATAGGATGTCTTTTTGGTATTTATGAATTTAGAATTATAGGTAGAATTGCGTTCCCGTTGTATCTGTTTTTGCTGTACAACGGTTACAGGCATACTTCGAATAAGCTTTTGTATGCCGTGCGGCTTGGCGTGTTCGCATTATTCTCGCAAATACCATTCTCACTTTTTACCACAGGAAACAGTGCTTTTACAGCGAACGGAAATGTTTTCTTCACGCTGCTTATTTGCCTTATTTGTATATGGATTACAGATGCAATGCTTAGAAATAAAATTGCGAAATGGATATGCTTTATACCGACTGTTGCTGTTTTTGCGTTGTATTATTTTAATTTGATTAGTACTGATAACGGTGAAAATGGCATTTTGATGGCCTTTGTATTTGTTGCTTTTTACGGCAAGGGCAAAGGTTTTATGAGAAAGCTTATTACTTCTTTCGGAATGCTCTGCGTGATTTTCCACTCTTACATAATAAAATGGATATTGTTCCTTTTTGATTTTGTTACAGGACAAAAAACTGCTGTTCCCACAATGAGTGACTGGCAGATGTTGCAAATTTTTGCACTTGTATCACTTGTGTTTATATTCCTGTATAATAACAAAAGAGGAAAGTGGCCTTTGGGCAAGGCAAATTCACGTGTGGTGCAATACGGATTTTACGCGTTTTATCCGATTCACTTACTTGTTTTGTGGACAATTAAGGTTGTATTAAATGCCCTTATGTGATAAGATTTACAATGACTTTGAGTCGAGGAGGCAGTAAAATGAAATTAGTAAAAATGCATGGTTTAGGTAATGATTACGTTTACGCAGACTGTATTAGTGAGATGATTGAAAATCCGTCGGAGCTTGCGATAAAGATTGCTGACAGGCACTTCGGAGTAGGCTCGGATGGCTTGATTTTGATTTGTCCTTCTGATAAAGCAGAGTTTGAAATGCGCCTTTATAATGCAGACGGATCTTACGGCCTCATGTGCGGCAACGGTATACGTTGCGTAGGCAAATATCTGTATGACAACGGCTACGTGACAAAAGACAGCGTTGACGTGGAGTCGGGCGGACAAGTAAAACATCTTAAATTGAAAATAGAAAACGGTGTGTGCGTGGGCTCACGCGTTGACATGGGCGTGCCGAACATACCGGGAGTGAAGGGTTGGACTGAGGCTCATGCGGGACTTGACGTAGACGGCGTTATTCACGATATGACTTTGGTTGATATGGGTAATCCTCACGGAGTTGAGTTTATTGATGACGTGGAGAATCTTGAAATAGAGAAAATCGGACCGAAGCTTGAAAATCATAAATTTTTCCCTGACAGAGCGAATATTGAGTTCATACAAGTTGTGGATGACCATACTCTTAATATGAGAGTGTGGGAAAGAGGCTCGGGTGAGACTTTCGCATGCGGATCGGGTGCTACTGCAGCAGCCGTTGCGGCTATACTTAACGGCTATTGCAAGCCGGGAGACGTTACGGTGCATTTAAGAGGCGGCGATTTGCTGATAACGTGGGATGGTGTTGGTTCTGCTTTTATGGAGGGACCTGCGACGTATG
>JAGAQK010000012.1 GCA_017622825.1 Clostridia bacterium
GCCTGATTATGAAAATTTGTCCGAGCCGCTTACTCAAATCGGTTTCTTTGATTTTGGCGAAATGCATTTTGAGGTGTATGAAGGCAAGGGCGGTCATTTGCCCGGTGAGATAGTTCTGATTGATTATACTCATCATATTGCTTTGACGGGAGATATATATATTAATGTTCACGGCTTAACAAAAGAACAAGCTGAATATAATCAGTATGCTCCTATTCTGATGACGTCCGTAGACACTGATCCTAAGTTGTGCGCCGAAGAACGCAAGGCTGTTATGCAGCGTCTCGGAGTTGGACAATGGCAAATTTTCGGAGCACACGGCTTCAAAAAGGACTACTCTGTTAATTCTTAATGTGCCGGTAGGATTATAAAATATTGTTCGATTCGACCACGCCGATAATCTCAGTCAAAAGAAACAGATAAAAGCTAATGTATTTGGCGTTTTAAATGTTTTTGTGGTATAATAATCATTCAAAAAATTTTAGTTACAGCAGAGAAGAGGTGCAGGTGAGTTATGGCGAATTTACAAGAGCAAAAAGCGTTTGAATTAGTATCTGATTTCATGCCAACGGGCGACCAACCGGAGGCAATAGACAAACTCGTAGAAGGACTTGAAAACGGACTCAAAGAACAAATATTGCTTGGCGTTACAGGCTCAGGTAAAACATTTACAATGGCAAACGTTATAGCAAGAATGAACAGACCTACGCTCATTTTAGCACACAATAAAACGCTTGCAGCACAGCTCTGCGAAGAATTTAAAGAGTTTTTCCCAAATAACGCGGTGGAATTTTTTATTTCCTACTACGACTATTACCAGCCGGAGGCGTATATAGCAGCATCCGACACATATATAGAAAAAGATTCAAGCATCAACGACGAGATAGACAGATTAAGGCATTCGGCAACAGCGGCACTGTTTGAAAGGCGAGACGTTATAATAGTAGCCAGCGTTTCGTGTATATACGGCCTTGGAGACCCGGAGGATTACACAGACCTTATGCTGTCACTCAGGCCCGGTATGCACATGGAAATGCGAGACGCGGCAGCAAAGCTCGTTTCGATGAATTACACAAGAGATATGGGCGACTTCTCGGCGAGAGGAACGTTCCGTATAAACGGCGACACACTGAGCATACGACCGTCAGAGAGCAGCGACACGATAATAAAAGTGGAATTTTTCGGAGACGAGATAGAGCGCATTACGGAATGTGACGGCATCAACTACACAGTGAAAGCCGCACTTTCGCACGCCGCAATTTTCCCGGCATCGCACTACGCCACCACGGACGCCAAAATGGACAGGGCAATTGCAGGGATATTGGAAGAAATGGAAGAACGTGTAAGTCAGCTCAAGGCAGAAGGCAGAGAAATAGAAGCGTACAGGCTTGAAAAACGCACAAGATACGATATGGAGCTGATGAAAGAAACGAAATTCTGCAGCGGCATAGAGAATTATTCGCGCCATATAAGCGGCAGAGCGCCGGGAAGTGCGCCATATACGTTGATGGATTATTTCCCGGACGATTTTTTGATGTTTATAGACGAATCTCACGCCACAATACCGCAAGTAAGAGCTATGTACAACGGAGACAGAGCAAGAAAAGAATCGCTTGTGGAGTACGGCTTCAGACTTCCGTCAGCTTTCGACAACAGACCGCTTAAATTTAATGAATTTGAGGACAAGATACACCAGATAATTTACGTCAGCGCTACGCCCGCAAAGTATGAAAGGGAGCGCGCTTCCGAGATTGTAGAACAAGTAATAAGGCCCACGGGACTTATAGACCCGGAGATAATAATAAGACCTGTAGAAGGACAAATAGATGACCTTATTGGCGAGATAAACGCAGTAACGGAGAAAAACCAAAGAGTGCTTGTGACAACACTTACCAAAAAAATGGCAGAAAGCCTCACACAGTACTTGTCAAACGTAGGAATAAGAGTACGATATTTGCATTCTGATATAAAATCCATAGAAAGAATGGAAATAATAAAAGACCTGAGAATGGGCGAATTCGACGTACTCGTAGGTATTAACTTGTTAAGAGAAGGACTCGATTTGCCGGAAGTATCGCTTGTTGCCATACTTGATGCGGACAAGGCAGGCTTTTTAAGGAGCGAAACGTCACTCGTACAGACGATAGGCAGGGCGGCACGTAACGTTGAAGGCAGAGTAATAATGTATGCCGACGAAATAACGGAGTCTATGAAGTATGCCATAGACGAGACTAACAGAAGACGCAGAATACAAAGTGATTATAATAAAAAGCACAACATAACGCCAAAATCAGTTGTAAAGAGCGTAAGGGAAGTTATAGACTCCACGAGAATCAAAGAAAAAACAGGCAGTGTGATAGGTGAAATAGCATCGGGCGGCATAGATAAAAACGGCAGAAAGATAGGCAGCAAAGCACCGCCGTCAAAGATAAAAAATATAATGGAGTTAACCGAAGAAGAAAAGAGTATGCCGATAGACGTGCTTGTAGAACACCTGACGTACAAAATGGCAGAAGCGGCTGCAGAGCTGAAATACGAAGAAGCAGCGAAGATAAGAGACACAATAAGAATATTAAAAAATATTCAATGATGAAAGAAAAGAGAGAATTATGAAAGAAGAGTATATCTCCGTATATGGAGCAAGAGAAAATAATCTGAAAAATATAGACGTTAAAATCCCAAGAGACAAGCTTGTTGTGCTGACGGGACTTAGCGGCTCCGGTAAATCATCTCTGGCATTTGAAACGATATATGCAGAAGGACAAAGGCGATATATGGAGTCGCTGTCATCGTATGCAAGAATGTTCATAGGACAGATGGAAAAGCCCGACGTAGACAAGATAGAAGGACTGTCGCCGGCAATTTCAATAGACCAGAAAACAACGTCGAAGAATCCGCGTTCTACAGTAGGTACGGTTACGGAAATTTACGACTACCTCAGACTTTTGTACGCCAGAACAGGAGACCCGCACTGTCCGAAATGCGGTAAGCCGATTTACACACAGACAATAGACCAGATGACAGACCGCATAATGGCGCTCCCCGAAGGAAGTAAAGTGCAGCTTATGGCACCTGTTGTAAGAGGCAGAAAAGGCGAATACACAAAGCTACTTGAAACGCTGAGGAAAAAAGGCTATTCAAGAGTAAGAGTAGACGGAGATATTTATCCTTTAGAAGAGGATATAAAACTCGACAGATACAAAATACACCACATAGACGTGGTTATAGACAGGCTTGTAATACGAGAAGGACTGCAGAGCAGAATCAACGATTCACTTGAAGTAGTACTTGCATTAGCAGCAGGAATAGCAATAGCAAACGTGGCGGAGCCGGAGAATTCCGCAGGAGAAAAGAAAGCAGCATACGACATAATGTTCAGCAGTAACTACGCGTGCCCTGACTGCGGCGTGAGTCTGCCTGAAGTATCGCCGAAGCTATTCTCATTTAACAGTCCGATGGGAGCATGCCCGAAATGCGCCGGCATCGGCAGAATACAGCAATTTGAGAAGAATTTCTTTGCAAGCAGGATAGGCCATAGAACTTTTTATGACCTCGGCATGGCAATGCTTTTTGAGTTTACGATAGCGCAAAGAATGGAAATTATAGAAAAAGTAAGCAAAAAGTATGATTTTGATATGCACTTGGAGTTCAAAGAATATCCGCCCGAAATTAAAGATATTATTATGTGCGGCGACGGAGAATATGCCGGGCTTATAGCATCGCTTGAGAAACGATATCAAAGAAAAATGGATGGACATATAGAAATGTACCCACTTGAGTATTATATGACCGAATCAATATGCTCACATTGCCACGGTATGCGATTGAACGAGAATGCACTTTCGTTTACGGTCGGAGGTAAGAATATTGCGGAGTTTACGGAAATGTCCGTTGACGACGCGTTGATGTTTGTGGAAAATTTGAAGCTTTCGCATGAAAAAACGATAATTGCTGAAAGTATTGTAAAAGAACTTAAAGGTAGACTTGGCTTTTTGAAAAATGTAGGTCTGGGATATTTGACGCTTTCACGTTCTTCGGGTACTCTGTCAGGAGGCGAGTCACAGAGAATAAGACTTGCCACACAAATCGGTGCGGGACTTATGGGCGTGCTGTATATACTTGACGAGCCTAGTATAGGACTTCATCAAAGAGATAATGATAAACTGCTGAGTGCATTAAAAGGCTTGAGAGACTTAGGAAACACGTTGATTGTTGTTGAACATGATGAGGATACAATGAGGCAAGCCGACTATATTGTAGATATCGGTCCTGCAGCGGGTGTGCACGGAGGAGAGCTTATAGCGGCAGGCACACCTGAGGAAATCATGAATTGCGAAGAGTCGATTAAAGGACCGTATCTTAAATGAACAAAGAAGATTAAAGTGCCGTTAAAAAGGAGAAAAGGCAACGGTTTGAAACTTACTGTAAAAGGTGGTAAAATAAACAATCTGCGAGACGTGAATGTAGATTTCCCGTTAGGAAAGTTTATTTGTGTGACAGGTGTTTCCGGCTCGGGTAAAAGCTCGCTGATAAATCAGGTGCTTTGCAAAGGTCTTGAAGAAAATTATTGTACGGACGGATCGTACGATGAAATTGAAGGTAAAGAAAATATTGATAAGCTCGTGTGTATTGACCAGTCGCCAATAGGCAGGACACCGAGGTCAAATCCTGCAACGTACGTGGGCGTTTTCACGGCTATACGTGATTTGTTTGCGCTCGTGCCTGAGAGCAGGGCAAGGGGATATAAAAGCGGACGATTTAGCTTTAATACAAAAGGCGGCAGATGCGAAGCGTGTGACGGCGACGGTATAAAGAAAATTGAGATGCACTTTTTACCTGATGTTTACGTACCGTGCGAAGTGTGTAAGGGAAAAAGGTATAACAGAGAAACGCTGGAGATTAAGTATAAGGGAAAAAATATTTCTGACGTGCTTGATATGACAGTAGACGATGCAGTGGAGTTTTTCAAGGATATTCCGTCTGTGCAGAGAAAAATAAAAACTCTTGAGGAAGTGGGACTCGGATATATAAAGCTGGGTCAGCCGTCAACAACACTTTCGGGAGGAGAAGCCCAGAGAGTGAAGCTTGCAACGGAGCTTTCAAAAGTAAGCACGGGAAAGACGTTTTACGTATTGGATGAGCCTACAACAGGACTTCATACGGATGATGTGAGAAAGCTTATAGAGATACTGCAAAAATTAGTTGAATCCGGCAATACGGTTGTGGTAATAGAACATAATCTTGAATTGATAAAATGTGCGGATTATATAATAGACATGGGACCCGAAGGGGGCGACGGCGGTGGAAACGTTGTTTTAACAGGCACGCCGGAGGAGATTATAAAGTGTGAGAAGTCTTACACGGGACATTATTTAAAGGGGTTGTTAAAATGAACGGAGAATTGTGCAGTGTTTGCCACAAAAGAATAGCGACTGTTTTTATAACACAAATAGATAATAAAGGAC
>JAGAQK010000013.1 GCA_017622825.1 Clostridia bacterium
TACAGAATCAGGAAAATACTGTGGCTCGAGGCAGATGCCTTTGTGAATAGGAGTCAAATGGTTGCCTGTGTAGAGCTGAACACCGGGTGCATTAGAATAAACATCCATTTTTCTGCCGGACTCAGATGACTCGAGCACTGCAATTTTTACCGTTTTTTCAGCATCATTTTTAATAATAAAATTATGGTCTATGCCTTTTTTGCTCGTAATTTCCGTAAAACCGCCATGCCATGCAGACTGAATTGTTCCGATAATTGATTTTGGCTTACGGAAATCCATGTATCCATCTACAGGTAATATTTCGCCCGTGGGCATTACCTCGTCGTCGATCGGAGTGTATTCGTCGGCAAAAATCGTCAAATTATGATCAGATACGTCTTTTTGCGCCGTATTCAGATTAAAATAAGAGTGATTTGTTGGATTAAAGAGTGTATCTTTGTCACTTTTGCCGGTTAACTCCATGGCGAGAGTGTACTTTCCGTCGCACTTTTTGAAAGAGTAGGTGAGAACCATTTCGAGTGTGCCGGGAAAACCGCCTGCGCCGTCGGGCTGCGTCGCCTCAAACGTAATAGTGTCGTCGGTCGTTTTGGTACAAGTCCAAATCATATTGTGGAAACCTTCGATGCCGCCGTGAATGTGATTGCGACCCTCGTTTTGAACCAACTGGTGTGTGCCGGTGCTATCGGTGTAGCGACCGTTACGAATTCTATTAGCATATCTGCCGACAACTGCACCGAAATACTCGTTGTCTGACTCGAAATATCCTTGCGGCGTGTCGCAACCGAGTACGATATTCGACGAAAAACCGTATCTATCGGGAACAACAATTTGTCTTATTCTGCAACCGAAGTCGAGAATTTCAACATAAGCCTGCGCAGAAGACTGATCCCCGGCCGTTATCGTGTAGGAATTTACATCCCTATTTTCAATTTTTCCAAACAATTTTTTGCTGATTGCCATTACTAAAACTCCTTTTGAAAATTTTAAATACTTAATCGTGAAATTTATCTAAAGCATAAATTACCCAAAGTATACAATAAATGATTGTAAATCACAAGTGATGATACTACGCACAGCTCTGCAACTCTGCAATTTGTCGTTCGTACAAATTCCGCATAATTTTGTACGAATCTTGAAGATATTGAAATATATATCAAAGATAAATATTGAAGCTGTGGTTATAAAAAAGTATGTTGTTTTCACATCAAGCTTTTTTCGTATAAAAACCGTATGAAATTGTACGAAGTCAGATGTTACAAAGCCAAGGATGCCTATTAAGTTGGAAAAATCAGAATGCAAATATTAATTGACATATTTAGCAATTAATTATCTTATCAAGAATATGTTTTGAGAAAGAATAAACCGGCTTAACTGAAAATTCGTACAAAATCATATTCACTTTGTACGAACGCGAGAAATATACTAATTCAAATTAGAAGAAAAAGTAAAAATTCAAACACATCAAGCAGTCCAATCATACATAAATTCACAGTTTGACTCTGAATGTTTCATAAATAATCTAAAAGAGCTCTCATAAGGTTACAAAAAAAGATCCCAAATAGGTAAATACATCCCCAATTGGAATCTTAAACAGCAAAAAGTTAAGCTGCATATTTCACGACATCAAAAGTCGGCGATTGCAACATCAAAAATATTGACTTTATGAGCCTAATACGGCAAAAAAATCCCCTCTCTAATCAGCCCGAGCTGAATATAAAGAAAAATTCGACAAATTATTATATAATTCATCTTCATACAGTTTTTCCCATCTTTCCCGGGATAAGCGGTCATGTCAATGATCACTAACGACAAATTATGCTCGTGGGCGTACTCAATTTTCTCGCGAAGTCGTTCCTCGTATTTTGGATTATCTCTCCAACCGGCAAATTCAACGAAAATTTTGTGACCGCGCACACGAACACCAATGTCCGCGCGCATGTCCGCTCCAGGGTAGTACGGCTCCAATTCATAACACAAACCACAATCGTGCGCACATCTCAGCGCAATCACCTCATTCTTCGAACGAACCTGCTCACCAAAATCATTAATAATTGAATTATCAAAAACATTCCGCAAGTCCACGTTCGCAGGCAAATCGCTACACTCCGCAGTCTGCGCTACATTACTCTTCATGTTTTCAGAGATTTTCGAACCACGAAATTTACACAAAAGCCTCTGCGGTCGCTTTTTTTGACGATTAGATATAACCGTCTCCTCAAGTTTCTCACCGAACTGCCGATCAAAAATCATATTGTCATCACAATCCATCGTTGGTCGCAAATCTAATAAATTTAGCTGTTTGTGCAGCGGAAGATCAAAAAAATCATCAATTTGATGCGCTAATTGCTGATTTTCTTCAGAAATCGCGAAATTCTCACAGATTTCATATTTATATTCCTCATAATTTATCCTCGGAATTTCACGTGACTTTATCGCGTTCAGCAATTTCGCCAACCCTTTAGCACATGCTGAGCAACTGCGGATAATCTCTCGGGCCATCCGTCGCATCCAAAATCTCGTCAACAAAAACAAATGATTCGCCGGATTCGAATAATCATTCAAATCCCGCCCATCATTACGCACAAGATACCGAACCTTCTTACTAATATAATATTTTACGCCGCCGATGTATAAATATACATTCGTATACACATACTCCCTGCAAGTCCCGCCCTTGCTGACGTGCCTCCGCCGACTATTGTTAAACATCACGCTCCCCTCAGGCACTCCACGGAACGCCAGATGCTTGATTACAGCTTCAGCTTTGGCTATACGTTTAAGTAAATAATTGAAATTTTGTAAATTCTCAAAATATGTATTATCGTTAAAAATCGTGTTCATAAAATCATCTCCGAGCAAATTCTACACTACCCATTTTTTGAAAACAGTCGAACATTGACGACGAGAAAATTATTTATACACTGAGAAGCCTCAACATCAAATTCGTACAATTTCAGGTTGATTTTGTACGAACATAAGAAATTAATAAATAGACCAACAACTAAAAGTTATAATCCAATTTGGATTCGTACAAAAAGATAATGAAATTGTACGAAAGAGAAATGGTGGGTGGAGAAATGGTGGGTGAAGAATGTGAGAGGGCGATATTTTGATTTTTGATGTTTTTGTTGAATAAGTGGGGATGAGATAGTATAATTGCGTAGCACGAGGATTTGCGATTGGTTTGGCAAGGTTATAAGTATAGTCGCGGTCGAAGTTGTACACAAAGAATTATGAAATTTTTACAAAACACTTTAATGATTTAGTTGACTAACGCGCTAAAGTGTTATATAATATGCCGAAACACTCGGGAGGTGCAGTTGTGGATAATCCGATTTTAAATGTAAAAAACGAAGATGAAGCGGTTATAGCGCTCAAGAATTTATATAGAACTTACGGGTATTTACCATATAAAATGAGCAAATTTGAGGAATATGACCTGTATGTGGAGAATAAGAAATTTCTCGTCAGTGACGACATTATAACGTTCAGTGACTTCAATGGCAAATTGATGGCACTCAAGCCGGACGTTACACTTTCAATTATTAAGAAAGTTAAGGCCTCACAGGACACAGAGAAACTTTTTTATCACGAGAACGTATACAGGGCACTTAAAAATACAAAAGAAGTTCGCGAAATTTTGCAGATGGGCCTAGAATGTATAGGCGAGGTAGGCATTTACGAGACAGCAGAAGTCATAATGCTCGCAGGCAAAAGTTTGGCAGCTTTGAGTGAAAATTACGTGATCGACATATCACACGTCGGACTAATAAACGGGATACTCGATGCGGCTCAGGTTGATTTTGCAGTAAGAACGCAGATAATGGCACACCTTAAAGAGAAAAACCCTCACGATATAAAGAAAATCTGCCAAGCAGCAGGGGTTGACGATAACATCACAGACAAGATTTGCAAAGCAGCGACGATTTGGGGCGGATTTAGTCAGATTTTGCCGAAATTAGACGAGATTAGCGTAAATAAAGAGACAGAGACAGCAATCGAGGAATTACGACAAATTTATACGATTTTGGAAATAAATGGATGCGGAGATCGCGTTAAAATAGACTTTTCAGTAATGAACGATATGAGTTACTACAACGGCGTAGTGTTCCGCGGCTTTGTGGAAGGTGTGCCCGTAAACGTCCTGTCGGGCGGTCGTTACGACAAACTGTTAGAGCGCTTCGGAAAAAAATCGGGAGCCATAGGTTTCGCAGTGTATTTGGGAATTTTATGGCAGTATATTGCCACTCCAAAAACGCAGGACGCAGATGTCGTGATTTATTATTATGATGATACAGATTTGGCATTGTTAACCAAAAAA
The DNA here is from genome assembly GCA_017622825.1 of Clostridia bacterium. Taxonomy (GTDB): domain Bacteria; phylum Bacillota; class Clostridia; order UBA1212; family UBA1255; genus Egerieisoma. Next base: position 4,322 of record JAGAQK010000013.1, read on the forward strand.
GTAAAGGAATTGACAGAAATGGGAAGCACTGTTACTGTGTATAAAAAGAGCTGTAACAAGCCACTCAAATGCGCTAAGAAGTTCGAAATAATCGGAGGGAGGCTTGTAGAAATATGATTAATATAGCATTACCAAAAGGAAGATTGGGCGAAAAGGTATACAATAAGCTGAAAGAAGTTGGGTACGGCTGCCCCGCGATTGAGGAAAACAGTCGCAAACTTATTTTTGAAAATGAGGAAAATGGCGTGAGATATTTCTGGGCAAAACCATCGGACGTGGCGATTTACGTCGAAAGAGGTGCGGCTGACATTGGTGTCGCAGGCAAGGACATTTTGCTTGAGTATGAGCCGGATATTTACGAGCTTAGCGACCTTGATATCGGCAAATGCAGAATGTGCGTTGCGGCGAAGAAGGGCTTTGAGGATAATACAGAAAGAGCTCTTAGGGTGGCTACCAAATTTCCGAATATTGCCAGAAATTACTACTCAAAGCTTAGCAGAGAAATCGATATAATAAAACTTAACGGCTCAATAGAGATAGCACCGATTCTTAATTTGTCTGATGTCATTGTGGATATTGTTGAGACGGGAAAGACGCTTTTGGAAAATGATTTGGAGCCGATAGAGACGATTGTTCCGATAAGTGCAAGGCTGATTTCAAACAAAACGAGTTATAAATTTAAATATGAAGAGATAAGTAAGTTGTGCCAAAAGCTCAGCGAAGCGGGAATGTAATGGAAAAGTAAAGAGGCAAAAGAAATGATAAAGATTTTAAAAATGGATAAGTTTAGAAGAGAGGATATTTTACCTGAGCCGCCGGAGCAGGCAGAAATTTCCAATTCTGTAAAAAAAGTATTGGCAGATGTTAAAGAACGCGGAGACGAAGCACTAAAGTATTACACAAAGCTGTTTGACAAGGTTGACGTGGATAATCTTATTGCAGATGCAGCAGATATAGAAAAAGGCGCCAAGACGGCAGAACCGGAGTTTATTGAGGCACTGGAAAAAGCCGCTGCCAATATTTATAAGTTTCATGAGAAACAAAAACAACATGGATTTGTTATACAGGACGAAAAAGGTATAATAACAGGGCAAAGGGTAATACCACTTAAAACTGTAGGAATTTACGTGCCCGGTGGCACTGCACGCTACCCATCTACGGTGCTGATGAATTGTATTCCGGCCAAAATTGCAGGTGTAGAAAATATAATAATAACGACACCACCGGATAAGAGCGGCAACGTTCCGTCGCAGATATTGGCAGCAGCATACGTTGCGGGTGCTACGTGCATCGTGAAAGCCGGCGGTGCGCAGGCGGTGGCAGCGTTAGCGTATGGTACGGAAACAATACCGAAAGCCGACAAGATAGTGGGCCCCGGCAACGCTTACGTAGCAGAAGCAAAGAAACAGGTGCAAGGCTTGGTAGACACGGACATGATAGCCGGCCCCAGTGAAATACTTGTTGTAGCAGACGACAAAAACGATCCAAATGTGACTGCTTTTGACTTGCTTTCTCAAGCAGAACACGATAGAATGGCAACGGCTGTACTTGTGACGAATAGTGACGAATTTGCTCAGAAAGTGTCGGAAAGCCTCGAAAAAATAATACCAACTTTGCCAAGAAAAGAGATTGCAAGAGCATCAATTGACAATAATGGAAAAATTATTGTCACGTCGAGCATTGAAAAGGCAATTGAGGCATCAAATGAGATAGCGCCGGAGCACCTTGAGCTGTGCATCGACAACCCGTTCGATTATTTAAGTATGGTAAGGAACGCAGGGTCTGTGTTTATGGGCAGAAATTGCCCTGAAGCGCTCGGAGATTATTTCGCAGGGCCAAACCACACGCTTCCGACAAGCGGGACAGCGAGATTTTCAAGTCCGCTTTCAGTGGAAGATTTTGTGAAAAAATCAGCATACACGTATTATACGGCTGAGGCACTTGATAGAGCGTGTAAATCAGTTGTAACAATCGCAGAAGAAGAGGGCCTGTATGCGCACGGACGTTCTGTAAGCTACAGATGTGAATTAAGAAAAAAGGGATGAACCGATTATGAGTAAGTTCATGAATGAAAAATACTGTAGGTTGGAGGCGTATACGCCAGGTGAGCAGCCACAGGATAAAAAGTATATAAAATTAAATACTAATGAGTCTCCATACCCGCCGTCACAAGGGGTACTTGATGCGGTGAATACGGATGCTGTGAGTTTGCTGAATTTATATCCTGATCCTGAATGTAAAAACCTTCGAAGAACCATTGCGGAGCAATATACAGTTGAGGAAAAAAATGTGTTTGTTGGAAACGGCTCGGATGATATCCTTAATTTTGCATTTATGGCATTTTGCGGGAAAGACAGTCCGGCGGCATTTCCGGATATAAGTTATGGGTTTTATAAGGTTTACGCAGAGCTTCACGCCATACCTTTCACAGAAATACCGTTAAATGGTAAATTGGAGGTGTGCGTGCGGGATTATATAGGAATAAACAAAAATATTTTTATCGCAAATCCAAATGCGCCAACCGGTTTGACATTGTCTCTTGATGATATTAGCAGAATTTGTGAGAGCAATAAGAATAATATTGTGGTTATTGACGAGGCTTATGTGGATTTTGGCGCCGAAAGTAGTGTTAATTTGACGAAAAAGTTCGATAATCTTATTACTGTAATGACATATTCAAAATCTCGTTCGATGGCCGGTGCAAGATTGGGATTTGCAATAGCAAACGAAGAGATAATTAAAGATCTTGAAAAAATAAAATATTCTACAAATCCATATAGTATTAACAGACTTACAAATTTGGCAGGAATAGCAGCATTAAAGGATAACTCGTATTATGTTGAGAATTGCAAAAAAATTATTGAAGCAAGAGAGTATACAAAAGTCGAACTTCAAAAATTAGGATTTGAGCTTACAGATTCAAAAAGTAATTTTATTTTTACTAAGAACAGTAACATAGACGGAGAGATGCTCTATAAAAAACTAAAAGAAAAAGGTATTCTTGTTCGCCATTTCAGTAAAGACCGCATAAAAGACTATGTGAGAATTACAGTAGGCACAAAAGAACAAATGGACGCTCTTTTAGCAGCCATTAAGACGGTTATTTAATCATCGGGAGGTAAAAGTTATGGGAAAGCGTATCGCAGAAATAAATCGAAATACAGCAGAAACAAAGATTAAATTAAATCTTTGCATTGATGGAAAAGGCGTATCAGAGATACAGACAGGATGCGGTTTTTTGGATCATATGCTTACATTATTTTCCAAACATGGTAAATTTGATTTGACGGTAAAATGCGACGGAGACGTATATGTTGATGACCACCACAGCGTAGAAGATATCGGAATATGCCTTGGCAAAGCATTTGCACAGGCAGCCGGAGATTTTAAGGGAATTAAGAGATATTCCCATATAATACTTCCTATGGACGAGGCGCTTATTATGGAAGCAGTTGACATTTCCGGCAGAAGTTATCTCTCGTACGAGCTTCAAAATTTGCCGGAAAAGGTCGGCACCTTCGATACTGAGCTTGCTGAGGAGTTTATGTTGGCATTCGTCCGAAATTTCCCTATAACGCTTCACATCAGACAGTTGGCTGGCACGAATGGCCACCACGTTTTGGAAGGAATGTTCAAGGCAACCGCCAGAGTATTGTCAGAAGCACTGTCAATTGATGCGTCGAATCCCGACGAAATTCCTTCGACGAAAGGAGTCTTATAATGCCGATAATTATCGATTACGGTGTAGGAAACTTGTTTTCACTTACATCTTCATTTAAATTTATTGGGCAAGACGTCACGGTAACATCAGATAAAAAGAAAATCGCAGCAGCCGATAAGCTGATACTGCCGGGTGTCGGGGCATTTTCCGACGCTGCAAAAGCTCTTCATGAAACAGGAATGTACGACGTTATTATAGAAGAAGCGCGCAAAGGTAAGCCTCTTTTGGGAATTTGTTTGGGCATGCAGATGCTTTTGACAAAGAGCTATGAATACGGCGAGCACGCCGGGCTTAATTTGATTCCCGGAAACGTTAAACCTATTGCGCCTGTTATCGAAAAAGGTCTAAAAGTGCCGCATATTGGCTGGAATGCTCTGAAATTTCCGGAGAATAAGCCCAAAAGCAAGCTGTATAAGTATGTTGAGCCGGGCGAGCATGTGTATTTCGTGCATTCATATTATGGTGCGGATTGTACGGAATGTGTGAGCGCTTATGCGGAGTATGGTGCGGAACTTACGGCTTCTGTGGAGCTTGGGAACGTTTATGGAACGCAATTTCACCCGGAAAAGAGCGGCAAAACGGGACTTAATATCTTAAAAGCATTTTGTGAGCTTTAATCGGAGGATAATTTATGATAATTTTACCTGCAATAGATTTACATCATGGATGTGCGGTCAGACTTTTTAAGGGCGACTATGCGCAAATGACTGAGTATTCTAATGCGCCTGAAAAGGTAGCTAAGTATTTTGAAGAGTGTGGCGCGAGCGACATTCATCTCGTTGACTTGGAAGGAGCCAAAACGGGCGAAACGGTTAATATCGCATCGGTGGAAAAAATTGTAAAATCTACCAATCTTACGGCTGAGCTCGGAGGAGGAATTCGGTCTATGGACGTGGTGGATAAGTACTTAGATATAGGAGTTAAGCGTGTTATATTGGGTACCGCGGCATTGAAGGATCCGGTATTTTTGGAAAAAGCAGTTTCCAAATATGGAAAAAAGATTGCTGTTGGCATTGATGTTAATAATGGCAAAGTTGCAGTAAGCGGTTGGACCGAGATTTCCGATGTTGATTTTAGGGATTTTTGTAAAAAAATGGAAAATCTGGGAGTGCAGACTGTAATTTGTACTGATATCAGCCGCGACGGCGCAATGCAGGGAACAAACAGGGCTCTTTATGCCGAACTTCAAAGTGAATTTAACATGAACATAATTGCTTCCGGTGGTGTTTCGTCGCTGGAAGATGTTGATGCATTGGCAAAACTTGGAGTTTATGGCGCAATATTGGGAAAAGCAATATATACCGGGGCAATTGACCTAAAAGAAGCGTTAAAAGTGGCAAAAATGGAAAATTCTGTAAAAGGAGGCAATTCATGATAACGAAGAGAATAATACCTTGTCTTGATGTTAAGAACGGCAGGGTCGTTAAAGGTGTAAATTTTGCAGGCCTCAGAGATGTAAATTCACCTATTGAATTGGCAGAATATTACAGTAATAATGGCGCTGATGAGCTTGTTTTTTATGATATTACGGCATCTGCGGAGGGGAGAGGCTTGTTCACGGATATACTTCGTGAGGTGGCGAGCAAGATTTTCATACCTCTTACGGTAGGCGGTGCGATAAATGCAGTAGAGGATTTTGACAGGGTGCTTAAATGCGGCGCGGATAAGGTTTCAGTTAATTCGGGCGCGATTCGCAATCCGGCACTTATTGGTGAGGCTGCGAAACGTTACGGCGACCAGTGTGTTGTGCTTTCTGTGGATGTTAAGCGTGTTGACGGTGTTTTCAGAGTGTTTGCGAAAGGCGGGCGCGAAAATACCGGTATGGATGCGATTGAATGGATAAAGAGCGGTGTTGATTCCGGTGCCGGCGAAATTGTTGTGAACAGCATGGATACAGATGGCGTGAAGCGAGGCTTTGACCTTGAATTGTTGGAAAAAGTGTGTAATGCTGTGTCTGTGCCTGTAATTGCTTCAGGTGGTGCCGGTACTATGGGAGATTTTTTGGAGCTTTTCAAAAAGTTGCCTAAAGTTGATGCCGGACTGGCGGCTTCGGTGTTCCATTTCGGAGAAATAAAAATCAATGATTTGAAGGAATTTTTGGCAGCAGAGGGAATAAATGTAAGAAGAATATAAAATTTTTTAAAAAGCGGGGTAATGTAAATGATATGTGATTTTAATTTGGATAACTTGAAATTCGACGAAAAAGGTCTGATACCGGCTATTGTAACGGAGTCTGACACAGGTAAATTGCTTACTTTGGCGTATATGAACAGAGAAAGCTTAGAAATCAGCATTAAAGAGGAACGCACATGTTTCTGGTCAAGGTCAAGACAGGAGTTATGGCGCAAAGGTGAAACTTCCGGAAATTGCCAGCATATCGTTAGAATAACAGCTGACTGTGACATGGATGCGCTTCAGGTTGTTGTGAAAAAGGACGGACCGGCGTGTCATACGGGCGAGGATTCTTGTTTCCATAAAGAAGTTTGCGAGAGCGAGACACTTAATGAATTTACACTTCAAAGTCTTATGGATATGCTTGTTGGCCGTAAAATCAATAAAAAAGAGGGTTCATACACTACGTACCTTTTTGAGAAAGGTATCGACAAAATTCTTAAAAAAGTTGGCGAAGAAAGCACTGAAGTTATAATTGCAGGCAAGGCGAACGACAAGAAAGAAACTATTTATGAGATTGCCGACCTTGCTTATCACGTTATGGTTCTTATGGTAGAAATGGGAATTTCTCTTGAAGAAATTCATAACGAGCTTGCTTCTCGTCATGTAATCGATAAAAAAGTTAAACAGGAAAAAATGGTATAAATGTTTATAGGAAAGGGACTTTTTATGTTGGTAAATATTGTCAAAAAAGGAAAAAGATTTGCATTATATTTTGCTGTTGCGGCAGTAGTTTTTGCAACTGCTTTCGCTTTTAGTGCGTGCGCCGATGGTGATGGCTCTGGAAATGAAATAAAATCGTCGTCTTCACCAGCTGCATCAATTAGTAGCAATCCTACAGGTAACATTTCTCAAGCACCGACTACAACCGAAACAACGGCGACAGCTGAAGCAACGGCAACAACTGAAGCAACGGCAACAGCAACAAATTCCGTAGAAACAACGTCGAATATTGGCGAAAATACTCCGACTTCAGAATCTACAGCGACATCAAAGCCGACTCCATCGGGCACACCCATGCCAACAGATGGTGTGGCGGACCGTACGCCGGTGGTTTCTGTAATCCAAACGCAATACGTTGTCAGAGGAAAATTTGCCGATAGCAGCTCCGAAATCGGAGGCTATGATGATATTGAGGAGGCCAAATTGATGGCTGATATTAATGCACACTTAGGATATAGCGTTTTTGATCGTACGGGAAATTTGGTGTACAATAAGTACGGCGAGAAAATTACGTCGATTTTTGGGTATTCTAGGGAAATTTCGGATTATATCATCGAAAATGGTTTTAAAACGGGTGAACCTCAAAAGAATCCTGCTTTTGACAGTTCTGAAAAGCTGATTGATGGTGGCTCGTACATCGGTTGGGTCCTGTACAAAAGCGGATATATAAATGGTCAGTCGAGTGCTAAGGGTCTGAAACTTAACAAGCCGGGCAGCGAAGGTAATCTTGCTGATTTTTGTGCTTCTCAGGAATTTACAAAAATCACGGATATTGAGAATGTGCAGGCCGGCGATATTGTTTTCTACGGTCAAGTAGACGGTGTAGACGGTTACGCGGGCGGTGCTTCTATAGTTGCCAGCAACATGTTTGAGGATGATACTTACTACTTATATGATTACACAACAATAGGTGATACTCTTGAGATGCAGCCATTCCGTGGACCTATCAACGATTTTATGTTTGCGTACAGGATTAAGGGTTGATAGATTTACTATAATAATTACAGCGTAGCGTTTTTTACGGCTACGCTGTTTTTTTATATTGTTATTACGGAATACGAGCCTTCTGTCCCGCGGCAGCATACGAATTGTGTTAATTTGTCTGTAATTTTGTCCTGATGTGCGAAATGAATATGTCCTGCAAGAATTGCTGCAATGTTATTCGGTTCATTTGTTATTGCTGATATGAATTCTTCTGTTACTTTGTCCGGTTTGATACCTTTTTCGCCAAGACAGATGTATTTTCGCCAATATTTGACTGTGTCCGACTGTAAAAGATTATCTTCGTAATCGTCTGCGCATATTGGTATATGCATGGCTAATATTATGGGTTTTTGTATCGAAAGCAGTCGATTTAGCTCGATTAATGCCTCGGGCTCTACTTTATCAGAACTGTTATTTATGGCAAATATTGTAAATTCATCCAATTCGCATATTGAAAAGGCAGAGTTTATGCCTGTAGTAAATTTGCTGAATTTTGGTAAATTGTGGGTACGCGCACTTTCCGTATGATAATCAAAACTGTATGACCAATCGTGATTTCCTAAACAATAAACGTGAGGGGCGTGAAGTCTTTTGAGACCTTCAGTAAGGACGTCAATGTTCCTTTTAGATGGAAAATCTATGATGTCGCCGGTGAGAATGACTGCATCGGGCTCCTCTTTATTCGCTGCATCAACCAACGAGAACCATCGGTCAATTGACTCTTCCTGATTGTGATAAAAGAATGGAATCCTATAAGCAACTTCACCTTTTGTTTTGTCGTCCTCATCATCGTAACACGATATGACGTGAACATCAGAAATGTGAACTAACTTATATTTCTTAGAAAACTTGAATTTTTCTGCGGCAGACATCCGCGTGATACCAACAATATTGTCACAAACATTTATTTTGTTATTGCTCATAAATTTACCTCGATAAACACTTTTTCTAAAATATTATATCGTTTTAACATTGTTGTCAATCACTAACACAGCAACCGTACCCGTACGAAAATGTCTGTATTTCGCGATTCGTACAAAAAGACGGTGAAATTGTACGAAAAAGAATAATGGTGAGAGTTGGCAGATAAATCCTTTGGCGATTCGTACAAAAAGACAGTGAAATTGTACGAAAATGTACTATGTGAAGAAGTATAAAAAAAGGGGGTTGACAAGTACAAAAGATTGGTGTATTCTTTGTAAAGATGTTTTACTTTACATCTTGATGGTTGGGGGTCAGGAAATGGTAAAGGGAACATTGGTAAGTGGCGTGTGCAGGAGAAATAAAAATCATGGCTGAAGATATTTATGAAATAAGTATGTTGTTGGATTTCTATGGACAATTGTTGACAGATAATCAATACATGTGTATGGATATGTATTATAACCAGGATTTGAGTTTGTCGGAGATTGCGGATGAGATAGAAATCAGTAGACAGGGAGTACATGACTTTATTAAAAGGGGACGTGCTATTCTTGCTGATTATGAGAAAAAATTGGGCCTGATGGCGAGGTTTTGTGAGATAAAGAAAAATCTCAAGAACATACAGGAAGATTTACAACTTATTGACAGGAGTGATTTGAATTCGGGAAATTTGTATATGTTGGAGCAGATTGATAAAAATCTAGTTAATGTAATAACGAAGATTTAATGAATATATAATAAAGGAAATAAGAAAAAGGAAAAAGAAATATATAAAAGGAAATTGAAAAGAACCGGAAAAAGGTCGGGATAAAAGGCTGAAAGAAAAGTTTAAGGAAATTAGAGGTTGGAAGTATGGCATTTGAGAGCTTATCGTCAAAGTTGCAAGCTACAATCAAAAAATTAAAGGGGCAGACTCGTGTTACTGAGAAAGATGTAAAGGAGTTTATGAGAGAGATACGCTTGGCACTTTTGGAGGCAGACGTTAACTATAAGGTAGTTAAGGATTTTGTCGCAAAAGTATCAGAAAAAGCAGTAGGACAAGAAGTACTTGAAAGCCTTTCGCCCGGACAACAGATAGTAAAGATAGTGGATGACGAACTCACAGAGCTTTTGGGGGCTGAGGATTATAAGCTGGACCTTTCGAAAACACCGCCTAATGTAATTATGATGGTTGGACTTCAAGGTACGGGTAAGACGACTGCTACAGCGAAGCTGGCGGCACACCTTAGAAAGCAGGGCAGAAAGCCGATGATGGTGGCTTGTGATATATACAGACCTGCTGCAATTCAGCAATTACAGGTGCTCGGTAAACAAATAGATATTCCGGTTTATGCAGAAGGTACAGACGTTAAGGCAGCAACTATTGCGAAAAATTCAATAAAGTTCGCGGTTCGTAATTTATATGACGTTGTCATTGTGGATACAGCCGGACGACTTCAAATTGATGAGGCCTTGATGGAAGAGCTGGATGAAATAAAAAAAGAGGTAAATCCGGCAGAGATACTATTGGTAATAGATGCCATGACAGGTCAAGAAGCGGCGAATGTAGCACAGACGTTTAATGAAAAGCTTGACGTTACAGGTATTATTTTGTCGAAGCTTGACAGTGATACCAGAGGCGGTGCGGCACTTTCCGTACGAACAATAACGGGAAAACCTGTAAAATTCGCATCCAGTGGAGAGAAAATCAACGACTTTGAAGTGTTTTACCCCAAGAGAATGGCGGACAGAATTTTGGGCATGGGCGATGTGCTGACTCTCATCGACAAGGCGGTGGAGATGTATGATGAGAAGCAGGCGCAGGAGCTCGAAAAGAAAATTATGACGCAGACGTTCACGTTGGATGATTTTTTGGAGCAGCTTCAGCAGATTAAAAAAATGGGTGGCATTGGAAAACTCCTTAAGCTTATTCCCGGTGCAGGGCAAATAAACGAGGATGATATTGATGAACGACAACTTGTAAAGATAGAAGCAATTATCAGATCGATGACAAAAAAAGAAAAGAGAAATCCTGACGTACTCAATGCAAGCAGGAGAAAGAGAATTGCGGCCGGAAGTGGTACAACTGTTCAAGATGTAAACAGGTTGATGAAGCAATTTGAAGATATGCGCGCTATGATGAAAAAATTAGGCGGCAAAGGTAAAAAAGGTATTGGCAGAAAATTATTCGGTGGCAAAATGCCGAACGATTTTATGTAAATATATATTAAATTCCAAATATTTATGGTGTATTACCGGAGGTGAAAGAATATGGTAAAAATCAGACTTAAAAGAATCGGCGCAAAGAAAGCACCTTTTTACAGAGTAGTAGTAGCAGAGTCAAAGTATGCAAGAGATGGTAGATTTATTGAAGAAATCGGCACATACAATCCCTTGGTAGACCCCGCAGAGGTTAAAATTGACATTGAGCGTGCAAATTATTGGATAAAGAACGGCGCACAGCCCACTGATACTGTTAAAGCTTTGCTTAAGAAAGCACAGGAAGCATAATACAGGAAAAGGAGCATTACAATGAAAGATTTTTTGGAAATCGTAGTGCGTCAGCTTGTTGATCATCCTGAGCAGGTAGTTGTTGAGGAAGAAGAAACAGAGAGAGGCATTACGTATAAGGTTAACGTTGCAGAAGAAGATAAGGGTCAGGTTATTGGCAAAGAAGGAAAAATCGCAAAAGCACTTCGTACAGTAACAAAGGCTGCTTCTCGCAATATGCCGAAAATGGTTTTTGTTGACATTGTTTAATTAGTGGAATTGGGAGGGCATTGAATTTTGCTGGAAAGATTAAGAATCGGTGAAATTGTTAGTGTTCATGGTGTCAAGGGCGCACTTAAGGTGTTGCCTTTGACCGATAATCCCATTCGCTTTTGTTCTCTTGCAGAAGTGGACGTTGTTCCTAAAAGAGGCAAAGGCAAGGGCTTAAATGATGGAAACTGTACTACTTATAAAGTTATATCGGCAACTCCGGCAGGAAATGTTGTGCTTTTGAAGCTCTATGGCATAGACGATAGAGACAAGGCAGAGCAGTTTAGAGGCATGTTCCTTGAAATACCAAGAGAAAAAGCGGTAAAATTGCCGAAAGACTCGTATTTCATAGGGGACTTATTAGGTTGCACCGTTAAAACAGAAGATGGAGAAATTCTCGGCAAACTCACGGATGTTCAGTCCACAGGAGCAAATGACATTTACGAGGTAACACCCGAAGGCACAAGTGGTAATAAGAAAAAGAACGTTATGTGGCTTCCTGCTATCGGAGAAGTTATTAAGGATGTGGATGTTGCAAAAGGCGAGATAATCGTGACGCTTCTGCCGGGTCTGCGCGAAGTTTACGAAACGAACGGAAACGGCGAAGAAGACGTGTATGATGAAGACAACGCAGACGGCGAAGAAGGCGAAGAATAACGTGATAAAGAGAATTGACATTTTGACATTATTTCCTGATATGGTAAATTCTGCATTTCAGGAAAGCATAATATCCAGGGCAGTTTCAAAAGATATTTTGAAAATCAACTGCCATCAAATAAGAAAATATACTACGAACAAACAAGGCAAGGTAGACGATTATCCATATAGCGGCGGCCCCGGCCTTGTTATGGCATATCAGCCGATTGCTGATTGTATTCGCAGTGTTTCTGCGGAATGCGACAGCACGCCGTACGTTATTTATATGTCACCGCAAGGCAACCCATTTAATCAAAAAAAAGCACAAGAACTTGTGCAAAAAGAAAATCTGATGATACTATGCGGACATTACGAAGGCATAGACGAGAGAGTTTTAGAAGAATTTATAGATGAAGAAGTGTCGCTGGGAGACTTTGTGCTCACAGGAGGCGAGATACCTGCAATGGCGGTAGCAGACTGCGTTGCAAGGTTAATACCGGGAGTTTTGGCAGAAGGTTCGGCAGAAAAGGAATCACACACGGGACTGCTGCTGGAATACCCGCAGTACACAAGACCGGCAGAAATAGAAGGTAAAAAAATACCTGAAATATTACTTTCGGGCAAACACGATGAAATAGAAAAATGGCAGGTAAAAACGGCAGAAGAAAGAACAAAACTCAAACGCCCTGACCTGTATGAAATATATGAAGAAGAAAAACTTAACAGTCAGACATATTATTTTGATAACAGTGCCACAACGAGGCAGGCAGACGTGGTTACAGAAGAAATGTGCCGCACAGTGAAGTTTTTATACGGTAACCCATCATCACTCCACCATATGGGACTAGAGGCAGAACGCAGGCTTACCGAAGCAAGAAAAACGATAGCCGAAACAATTGGGGCGGCAGAAAAAGAGATTTATTTTACATCATGTGCCACAGAAAGCAATAACTGGGCGATAAAAGGATACTTGGAGGCAAATCCGAGAGCAGGAAAAAAAGTGCTGATATCAGCAACTGAGCACCCATCGGTGTTAGAAACAGCACAGTCACTTACAAAAAGCGGATACACGGTAGGCTTTTTGCCTGTAGACAGCAAAGGAATTGTTGACATAGAAGAACTGAAAAAAGCAGTGACAGCAGACACGGCAGTGATTTCCGTAATGCACGTCAACAGCGAAACGGGCGCGATACAGCCGATAAAAGAAATTGCAAATGCGGCAAAAGCAATAAATCCGAACGTAATGGTGCACTCAGACTGCGTACAAAGCTACGGCAAACTGCAAGTGAATGCCAAGGCTTTAGGAGTGGACATGCTTAGCGTGAGTGCCCACAAAATACATGGGCCGCGCGGAGTAGGTTTTTTATACGTCAAAGACGGCATAAGAATTGCACCGTTGCTTTGCGGAGGCGGTCAGGAAAAAGCACTGCGGTCCGGCACGGAAAATTTGCCGGCAATAGCAGGATTCTCCGTGATTGCCAAACAAGCAAATGAAAAGATAAAAGAGCATGAAGAGCATGTTAAAGAGTTAAACATTATTTTTAGAGAGATACTTACCGAAGAAATAAGAGCCTGCAACGTGATTTCAAGTGATGAGTGTTGCCCGTATGTGCTAAATGTAGCTTTCCCGGGACTTAGAGCTGAGGTTATACAACATAGTGTAGAACAAAAAGGCGTGTATATTTCGGTAGGTTCAGCGTGTTCTTCACATAAAAAAGACAGAAGTCCAACGCTGACATCGATGGGGTATAACAATAATGTAATAGATGGAGCCATAAGAATCAGTTTTACATACCAAAATACGGCAGAACAAGTAAAATTTGCCGCAAAAGTAATATGCGCTGAGGTAAAAAAACTGTATGCAAGAAGAAAAGGCAGAAGATAAAACGGGAGTAGATGAAATGGATAGGATAATTTTAGCACGAATCGGAGAAATAGCACTTAAAGGATTAAATCGCTGTACTTTTGAACAGAGATTGGCTCGAAATATGAAGGCGGCACTGTCGGACTGTGGAGAATGCAAAGTAAGATGGTCACAGTCAAGGTATTTTGTAGAGCCGGCAAATGAAAGCTTTCAATTTGATAAAGCATTGGAAATGCTCTCGGGAGTATTTGGACTTGTTTCAATAAGCCCGGCGTACGTGACAAAGTCAGAATACGCAGATATCTCGGCGCTTGCAAAAGAAGTTGCGAAGAAGGCTATGTCCACAGGCAAAGAAAAATATACGTTTAAGATAGAGACCAAGAGAGGACTCAAAACTTTCCCTATGAACTCTCCGACAATTTCGGCAGAAATCGGAGGCGACTTGCTCGAAGCATTCGGGGGCAAGCTTAAGGTTGACGTGAATAATCCGGATTTCATCATATATATTGAAGTACGCGAAAGCACTTATGTGTATACGGAAATTTTAGAGGCGCCCGGAGGTATGCCGACAGGTTCAAACGGCAAAGGTTGTTTGCTTATTTCAGGAGGAATAGACAGCCCTGTTGCAGGATATATGATAGCAAAAAGAGGAGTAAGCCTTTGTGCGGTACACTTTTACAGTTATCCGTATACGAGCGAAAGAGCAAAAGACAAAGTGCTTGAACTTGCAAAAATTGTAGGAAGATATTGCGGCGGCATGAAGGTTTTCGTAGTGCCTTTCACTGATATACAGCTTGCCATTGACGAGAAATGCAGAGAAGAATTGTCAACTGTAATAATGAGAAGGTCAATGATGAGAATTGCAGAACGAGTGGCACGCAAAAGCGGTAGCTCGGCCCTGATTACAGGAGAAAGTGTCGGACAGGTTGCAAGCCAAACAATGCAGGCCCTTTATTGCACGGATAATGCTGCAGACATGCCGATATTCAGACCGCTCATAGGAATGGATAAAATGGAAGTTGTTGCTATTGCGCGTAAAATAGGCACGTTCGAAACGAGCATTTTGCCTTATGAAGATTGTTGCACGGTGTTTACACCAAAGCATCCTAAAACGAGACCTTCGCTTTCTGAGGTACTTGAAGAAGAAAAGAAGGCAGATTTCATTGCGATGGAAAATGAAGCGTTTGAGGGAATAGAAGTAATACAGTGCTAAAAAAATATAATGTGATACCACATAAAATTTGTGTTGACGTGTGGTAAAAAGTGTGATATTATATCAAGCGTTTTCGGGGTGTAGCTCAGTTTGGCTAGAGTGCTTGCTTGGGGTGCAAGAGGTCGCCTGTTCAAGTCAGGTCACTCCGACCACCAAAAAGGCTTTTTGTTGCATATCGCACAAAGAGCCTTTTTGCGTTAATACAGTTTTTATTTTCTTATTGGAAGGAAGCGATATTCATGGATAGCAAGGAAGAAAAAGTTGTCTTGGAATGGCAAAGAAGTGAGCCTGTTGATCCGTCGATTTTGACAGAGGAGTTTTGTGCAAATGCACGTAAAATCCTTGATATGGGCATAGAAGAAATGCCCGGTTATTCTTTTGATTGCGTATGCGGCAAGCATCACAGCGTGGATATGAAGCACCTTTTGTCAGGAAGCGGAGCTGTAGAGAGACTTCCTGAAATATTAGAAAATTACAAAGAAGCAAAAGATAAAAAAATACTATTGCTGTGTGATAAAAACACGTGGGTAGCCGGCGGCGAGAAAACAATTTCCGTATTGGAAAAAGCAGGGTATAATGTGAAAATTCTCACACTTGAAACAGAAAATTACCCAGTACTTGTGCCAAACGAGCACGCGTTGGGAACGGTGCTCGCGAACCTGACGGATGACATCGGCTTTATGATAGGCGTTGGCAGCGGAGTAATAAGCGACATAACGAAGCTTGTTTCGCATAAGACGGGCAGACATTCCATCGTTGTAGGAACTGCGCCATCAATGGACGGATACGCTTCGATAAATGCAGCATTTGTCATAGGTGGGCACAAAATAACATATAACGCACACTACCACACTTGTATTGTTGCTGATACGAAAATCATGCAGACGGCTCCCGATGAGCTTTTCAGAGCAGGCTACGGAGATATAGTCGGCAAATATACGGCACTTTCTGACTGGAGACTGACAAGAGACGTAAATGATGAACATTATTGTGAAATAACAGCACAAATGGTGGAAAATGCCGTAAATATATGCGTAGACAATACAGAGGCGTATTTCAGACGCGAAGAATCGGCGATAGAGAGAATGAATGAAGCTTTGATATTAACAGGAATTTCGATGGGAATTACGGGATATACAAGGCCTGCCTCGGGAAGCGAACATCATCTTTCGCATTATTGGGAATTAGATGCAGTAGAAAAAGGAATACCGCATCCGCTTCACGGAAATTCTGTAGGATTAGCTTCAATAGCTTCGGCAGAGGTTTACGACATAATGAGCAAGCGTTTCGAAGTTGTAGCAAACGTGAAGGCACCAAAGCCTGATTTCCTACGAGAAATATACTCAAAAGCAGGAAGCGCACTGACACCGGCAGAGCTTGGCGTTTCAGAGGACGTTTTCAGGGCCAGTCTTAAAAACGGATACAAAATCAGACCGAGATATACGATATTCAACTTTACAAGAGACCACGGAATGCTCGAGGAAGTTGCGGATATGGTTGCAGATAAGATGTGTAAATGAGTAGGTAAGTATATTATGATTATTATTGCAGACAAATGGAAAGATTATGAAATTCTTGATGCCGGAGACGGCATGAAGCTTGAAAGATGGAAAAACGTTATACTCTCAAGGCCGGATCCGCAAGTGATATGGAAACCGGTCAAACCCGAGCTTTGGGCAAAAGCAAATGCAAAATACAACAGAAGTAAAACAGGCGGCGGAGCTTGGGATTTTTGTAAAAACATGCCATCAAAGTGGACAATAGAATATGACAATCTTAAATTTTATATAGAACCGACAGGGTTTAAACACACAGGACTTTTCCCGGAGCAAGCCGCAAACTGGGAATGGATGCGCCAAATGATTTCCGAACGAAAAGCAAAGGGAAAAACAGTAAAAGTGCTCAATTTGTTTGGCTACACCGGCGGCGCCACTGTAGCGGCATCATCGGCAGGAGCAGAAGTCTGCCATGTCGACGCATCAAAAGGCATGGTGCAAAGAGCACGGGAAAATGCTGAACTTTCAGGCCTTGGCGGAAATGTTATAAGATACATAGTAGATGATGCGTTTAAATTTGTTGCACGTGAAATACGCAGAGGAAATAAATATGACGCACTCCTGATGGATCCGCCGTCGTATGGCAGAGGCCCGGGTGGCGAAGTGTGGAAATTAGAAGACAATCTTCATGATTTTGTAGGAGAATGCATGCAACTGTTAAGTGATGAACCGTTGTTTTTCCTGCTTAATTCATACACAACAGGCTTTTCTTCGACTGTCACGGCAAATTTAATAAAAATGCATTTGCCAAAACATATTTCTTCGGACGAAAAGGGGCACATTGACCACGGCGACGTGCTTTTGCCAATTTCTTCCATGAA
>JAGAQK010000143.1 GCA_017622825.1 Clostridia bacterium
ATTATTGATGATGTAATTGAAAGACTCAAAGATCTTGGAGCAAACAATGTTGACCTGCAGCAGTTGGGTGATATGGTTTACTCAGATTACAATGAAGAAAATCCTCTTTTCAGAGTACAGTCTATCAGTCTTTATGTAAAATGGCTTCAGGAATACGGCGAGAAATTTGATGATGTAGCTGTATATAGCGGTAACTCCTATGCTATTCCGTATATAAATACAGTAATCGACATGCCTGTCGAGAAATCATCTCATATCGTACTTGATGAAGAAGTTCCTTTCATGCAGCTTCTTTATCATGGTTTGGTTGATTATTATTCTGCTCCTGTTAATAATCAGGATGACGAGGTTTACTTCACACTTCGTTCTATAGAATATGGTTCATTGATGTCTTATGAGATTACAAAGGCTAAGACAAGTGAATTGAGATACACATATTATAATGGATTGTACCGTTCTGAGTACTCTAAGCTCAAGGATGAGATTGTTGCTCGTTACAATGCTATTGCTGAGGCAGTTAAACCTTTTGCAGGTCTTGAAATGACAAACCACTACAGAGCTGTTGAGGGCAGTAAAGTGTTCTGCACAGAATATTCAGATGGCACACAAGTTTATGTTAACTATGAGAAATCAGCACAGAATGTTGTTGATCAATCAGGTAATACAATAACTATTGAAGCACAAAGCTATCAAATATCGAAGAAGGGAGGGAAGTAATGCATGGCTAAACAAGTTAAGTTAAAAAAGAAATTAGCACATAAGCGTACGTTAGGCAGTATTATTTCCTTTGAAAGAAGAAAGTCTCTTGAAGGCTGGGGTTTCTCACTCCCATGGCTTATAGGATTTTTAATTTTCATTATGGTTCCATTGGTTCTTTCTGTCAGAATCAGCTTTTATATTACTCAGCTTACTGACCTTTATGGTTTTGAAGGACAGAGTAAATGGAATGGTATTCAAAACTATGTTGATATAGTTCAGGACCCTCAGTATGGTGAGGTAATGTTGAATTCATTCCTTGATTCTCTCTGGCAGGTTCCGATTATAGTTTTCTTTGCTTTGTTTGTGGCAGTGCTTCTTAAACAAAAATTTGCGGGAAGAGTTTATTTTAGAGTAATATTCTTTATTCCGGTTATTCTTGCCGGCGTAATTATGAGTTACCTGTTTGGTGAGGGTGTAGGAAGTATAAGCGTATTCGGTACATTGGTTAACTCAAGTTCGGGTATGTTCTCTTCTTTCGGAGGTAAGATAACTCAATACATAGGCGACATAATGTGGAGTAGTAGTGTAGAAATACTTATCTTCCTTGCCGCATTGCAGAGTGTACCTGATATTCTTTATGAGGTTGTTGAAATCGACGGTGCAACAGCGTGGGAGTCTTTCTGGCACGTAACACTTCCGTACATTTCTCCTTTTGTTATTTTGAATTGTATTTACGCTTTGGTTGACTCGTTTACTAAGTATAACAACCCTGTAATGAGTTTGATGAATCGTATGACCGAAGAGGGAACCAAATATGGTATGGCTTCGGCATTAAGCTGGATGTATATGTTGATTGCACTCGTAACGATTCTCTTATTCATTCTCTTCACTAGGAGGTGGCTCAAGTGACAAAGGTTTTTAATAGAATTGCTACTTTCTTTCAGGGTCTTGTTGAGAAATATAGAAATCTCGGATATAAGGCTAAGAAAAAGATTTCGTTTATCATAGGTCGTATATTCTTATACTACGTATTGATTGAGCTTGCATATTTGTTTATACTGCCATTTATTTACATTTTGACGACTTCGATGATGTCTTATCAGGATTACCTTGATCCTACGGTTGAGTGGATTCCTACATCATTCGAGTATAAAAACTTTATAGATGCTTGGATAGGCCTTTCATATCCCCGTTCTTTCCTCAATTCTTTAATAACATCTTTAGGCAGTGCACTTTTGCAATCTGTTTCTTGTGCTATTATAGGATATGCATTAGGAAGATTTAAGTTTAAAGGAAGAAACTTGTTGTTCTTGTTGATGGTACTCGTATTGTTGATACCGCCTCAAACAACTATTCTTTCTTCATACGGAATGTGGGCTACGTTCGGATTGACAAACTCATATGCGCCGATTCTCGTGCCGTGTATTTTTGGTCTCGGCTTAAGAGGTGCGTTGTTCGCTTTGATTTATATGTACTTCTTCCAGAGAATCCCTGATGCTATGGATGATGCTGCTCGTATCGACGGTGCAGGTCCTTTCAGAGTATTTATACAGATAATGTTGCCGTTGGTTAAGTCCGCTATCTCGATAGTATTTATTTTCTCTTTCGTATGGCATTGGAACGATAACTACGAGGCACCGACTTATATGTTTAAAAACGAGATGATGACACTTCAGCCGAAGCTTGAAAAGATCCAAACGTATTACGCAGAGATTATGGGCTACAGCGGAGAAGCAAGTGATTTTGATAAAGCTATGACTGAGCCGATGCTCTTTGCAGGTTGTTTGTTGGTTATGATTCCTGTATTGATCGTTTACGTTGCAGGACAAAATAAACTTGCATCCGGTATCGAAAGACTCGGTGTTATTGAGTAACGGAGGTTTTTATGTTTAAGAAAATGCGTTTTACTTTAATATGTATATTAACTGTTGTAATGGCTGTGTCATTTATAGGTTGCTCCGGAGGCTCAAGTGATGGTAATAACAATACAGGAACAGGTAAAGCAAATCCTGTACCTGAAGACCTTGCAGGTAATCTTGTAATATCAGCATATAACGCAGAGTATAGTGCAAAGGATCCTTACGGTATTGACGAAAATAACGAAAACGACAATGACTTGTTTATGTTTACTCAGGCGTTTGCTTTGCAGTATCCGAGTGTTGACGTACAGTTAGACGCAACTCTTGGCTTTGATAAGTATTTTGAGACTCTCGATAGCAGAATTGAGAGTGGAAACATCGGTGACGTTGTGCTTATCAGTTCTGATAAGCTCCCTGAGTACGTTGAAAAAGGTTGGATTATGGACCTTAGCAATGAAGCAAACGGAGTTACTGACTTTACTGATTCCGAATTCGGTAAGCTTTATCCTGCAAACGTATATATGAAGGCTGCATATGATGCATCGGTATATGATGGTCGTTTATATATGTGTCCCGTTGAGTATTTGAACCAGGTTGTTATTCTTAATCTTGACTTACTCAAGGCCGCAGGTATTGAGAATCCTGTACCTACAGACTCATGGACATGGGATGATTTGCTTGCGTATGCAGTAGCTCTTAATGAGAGTGGTGTAAAAACACCTGTTCTTATGAATTACAATGATTATTCAATATGGGGTTCATTTGCTCAGGGTTTTGGCGGCAGTATATATAATAATGTAGAGTTTGCAGATAAAACGGTTGAATTAAATCTTACAGACCCTAACGTTATTGAAGGTCTTAAATATTTTGCAGACAATTTCCTTAGAACAGGATACGTTGCTGATAAGGAAACTTCAGAAGTAAAGGGTGAGGAATTATCACAGTACGGCATTATTATTGCAGATCATTCTGACATAGTAAGATGGCAAAACACATTGTCAATCAGTGCAGATGATGAAGAACATCAGGATGTTGCTCCGTTTGATTGGGAGTTTGCTCATTTTCCTGGTTTTGAAACTGAAGATGGTGTTGTTTACAAGAACATAGGCGTTAAGACTTTGGGCTTTGCAGTAATAAACCGTGAGGTTGTTAAATCTTCAAATGAATCGTCAGACGTTGATAAAACAGATGAAGAATTAAAAGAAGAACAAGAAGCTATTGCAAATACAATTAAGAATGCAAAGAGACTTGCTCTTTATGCGATGGTTGAGGATGCGGCTGTAGCGTATTCAGGAGAAGACGGATATAAGGTTCCCGCTGTAATAAGTGCTAACAACATGAAATTCTGGCGTGAGTATCCAATGTCGGGTAAAAACACATCAGTTTTCTCGCTGTATTCTGAAAATGATTATCCTGCAGTACTTACAACTTTCTTGTCATGGGATGCATCAAAAGAAATCAAAGATGCTATTGCAGATGTATTTGATGCATATGCCAAAGATCAAAGTATGGTTCATATTGACGAATTGTTGCAGGAAATACAGGATGCGGCGAATGCTAACTAAAAACTGAAACAAAAGAATTAAATATAAAATTTAAATAGTTTTTAATATTTTGTTAAGTTGTTATTTTTTGCATGTTTTTTGAAGAAGGGCGTATTGACAAATTATTTGCTTATGTTAATATAAACTTGTTTAAATGCAATAGAAAAACTTTTTTATTTAGGAGGTTAATTTGATGAAAAAGTATATCAAAAGTGCAGTAGTTGTTTTGCTTGCTTTGATTATGACGTTTTCAATCGTTGCATGCTCCAAACCGGGCATAGTAACAGATGATGAACTCATAATAGCTGAAAGAGAAGGCAAAGTTGAAGGTAAAGTAACATTTACATATGCTCCTGCAGCTACATCATCAGCTGACAGAGATGCTGCAGACAGATTTGTATCAGCATTCGAGAAAAAGTATTCCGGTGTTAAGGTAGAACGTGACTATACTGCAACATCAGATGCAAGAATTGCATCTGCCGATATCGGTGATGTATTTTACTTTGCAGAGGAAGCAACATATAAGTATGCCGTAACAGATAAGGCTTTGTTGCCTCTTGATGGTTTCATCAAGACATTCGATATTAATCGAAGCGATGTATACGCCGGTATTTTGGCTTTGGGCTTTGTTAACGGACGTTTGTATTTTGTTCCCAGAGACTATAACCATGTTGCATTGATCTATAATAAGACGGCTGTAACAGAGGCAGGTCTCAGTGAAGCAGTTAAACCTGAATGGACATGGGCTGAGTTCCAGACACTTTCAGAGCAACTCACAAACGATGATTATTATGCAATCAATTTGAATCTTGTTTGGTCTCCTGTTTACACAGCTTTCTTTGAGGCTTATACACACAGAAATTCATGGTGTGATACATCAAACAAGAAAATCACATTTATTGATGAAGAAGGTAAGATTATCCGTGCTATAGAAGAAGCTCTCGACTTGGCAAAGAAGGGTTATGCTAGACTTGATGGCGTTAACAATACTTTTGAGGCATTCTCAGGCAAGGAAGGAATTTTCCAGACTTGCGTATATCCGGGAGTACAGAGCTCCGGTAGAGAATTTGATAACAGAAGTGTTGAATGGGATCTTATCAACATGCCTTTGTTTGAGAATCCTTCATTCGGATGCGGATCTTCAGGTGTTGGTGTATTCAGCAGAACAAGAAACGTAGGTAGCGCAGCTGCTTTAGCATTGTTCTTCTTCACTCCTGAGGGACAGAGAGCATTCAATGCAGGTACTGGTGGTTCGGTACCGCTTCTTAAGTCACTTGATAATGAAGGCTTTGATGATTGGAAATACCCTGATGATCCTGAGTGGAGCACTAAGAACTGGGATGCTTTCGTTTACAAAGCAGATACAGCTTCAACACCGGGTCAGGTTAACTGCCGTATGCCTATCGAAGTAGCTGAGGCAATTAACAGCCAGATTACTACAATTCTTAAGAATGACTTTAATGGTTCAACAAGTTGTAGTGACGGTTTCAAAGAACTTGAAACAAGATGTAATGAAATCTGGGCACTTCTTACAGTGTAATATTTAAACTGATATTGTTTTAATAAAAGCAAGCTCATTTATGGGCTTGCTTTTTTACTATGTGCGAAGGAGTAATAAGTAGAGAATCGATCCGATTATAAAACACAAAAGTGTTTGGAAGATTTTACTCAAAAAATAGTAATTGGTTTTAATGTTTGCTGATTTAAGAATGCCGCAAATTTGCATATGAACGCATAGACCGGACCAAGCTGATATCAACATAACAGCAATTAGTTTGGTGTACATTGAAATATTTGAAAGAAAATGATTGAACTCCTTTAAGCCACCTGTCATTTCAAGAAATGAGTATAAAAAGACGTAAGTTTTCGTGCTAAAAAAAGGAATTTGCTTTATCAATGAAGTTACAGAAGAAAAAAATATTATAACGCCTCCCACGTAAAGAGATGTGTTTATGCCGGATATTACAGAATCAGTAATAGACGTAGCATAGGCGGCGGTAACAGCTTTAGTTTCTTTTTTGTACGAAATGTTATCTAAGCTATCAAACTTGTCGGCTATTTTGCTTATTATTAATCCGGAAATTAGTCCCGAGACTGAAAGGCAAACCCATATCAAGAATCCTAAAAATTCATTCTTAAAATACAATTTTCCTATAATTGAAACAGCAAAAACAGGGCTCACGTTGTTTGTAAATGATGCAAGTACTGCTGCTTGCCGCTTGTTGATGCAGTTTCCTGCTAAAAGATCACTTGTTACTTTTGCTCCTACGGGAAAACCGCATAGTAGACCTAAAATTATGGCACAGGATGCTTCCGCAGGCAATTTGAAGGGTTTAACCATAAATTTCAACGGTTGGCTCAATTTCCTGAGAGCAGCACTTGATGTAATAACAGAAGACAACACATAAAATGGAAACATAGTTGGAAATACGTTCTCGAAAAAAAACAAAACAGCATCCTTAGTGGCGGGTATATAAGAGTTTCCGCAGAAAATAAAAATAAAAAGTAAAATAAAAGAAGCAACACTTATAAACAAAGAAATTACCATAAATAAATACCTTTCTGCAATATAAATATAATAATATATTTATGTCGGATATGGACAATTATCACGTAGAAGTGTAAAATAGTAGAGATAGCATTATAATTCAGAAAGGACGATATTATGCCTATAAAAATACCAAACGATTTGCCGGCGGCAGAGACACTTCATAAAGAACATGTATTTGTGATGAATGAAAATATGGCATTTCATCAAGACATAAGACCGCTTAAAATTGCAATAATGAATTTGATGCCTACGAAAATTATCACGGAGACGCAGCTTTTGCGTTTGCTCAGCAACTCTCCGCTTCAGGTGGAGCCTACGCTTTTACACCCTGCAACACACGTATCTAAGAATACATCACTCAATCACTTGAATACATTTTATTTAACATTAGATGATGTAAAGGACCAGAAATTTGACGGCTTGATTATAACGGGAGCACCTGTAGAACAAATGCCTTTTGAAGAAGTAGGATATTGGGACGAGCTCTGCCGACTTATGGAATGGTCGCGCAAAAACGTCACTACCACATTTCATATATGTTGGGGTGCACAGGCAGGACTCTATTATCATTACGGCATAGATAAATACCAGATGGACAAGAAACTATTTGGGATTTTTGAACATAAATCACATAACAGAGTGGCAAGGCTTTTAAGAGGTTTTGACGATTGCTTCTACGTACCGCATTCACGATACACCGGAGTGCGTATGGAGGACGTTGAAAAAGAGCCGCAGCTTGATATTTTGGCAACATCAGATGAAGCAGGATTGTGTATTTGCGCATCACACGACAGAAGGCAGATTTTCATGATGGGTCATTTGGAATACGACAGAGACACGTTGAAGCTTGAATACGAGAGAGATATAGCAAAAGGCCTTGATACCGCAATGCCGCAGAACTATTTCCCGGGAAATGATCCGACCGCAAAACCTTGTTTCAAATGGAAAAGCCACGCATACCTGCTGTACGCAAACTGGCTTAATTATTACGTATATCAGGCAACGCCGTATGATATGAGCGACATAAACATGGACTTCAAGCCGCGGAGGTGATACTATGGGGCACAAGGCCGGCAAAACTTATATAAAAAAAGAGAAAAAGTGGAGTATTATCATCACACTGATAACGCTCGTTGTAGCAGGTCTGGTTGTAGCCGTTATAGAGCTGCTGCCCAACAACGTTTCGGAGCTTGGCTATACGGAACAAAACGGTCTTGGCAGGGCTTTCATGTATCCCTTTGTATTTACTGACGGACACGAGCAACTTTACGTAATGAACGATAAAAAAGAAGTGGTGGCGGTGGATAATAACATATCAGAAGCACTTCACGATTCGTATTACGGCAAAGTGTATTACGTGAGAAATACTATGCTGTATGAGTATTCAATTAAAACCAATGATAGAGTAGCGCTCTGCGACAACGTAGAAAAATTCAGCATACTCGGTAACAGGCGAGGAATCGTGTATACCGATACTGCAAACAAGCTGATGATGTATTTGTTTAAAGGAAAAGAAACAGTGAAGTTAAGTGAAAGCGAGCAAGAGACTGCTCCAAAGTACGCAGTGTCGAACGAAGGCGTAGTTTATAACGATGGAAACGTACTGAAATATTGTGACTTTTTCGGTAAAATAAAAATAATAACAGAAAACTTAAACGAGTCAAAAAGATTCTATGTATCTTCTGACAGCGATAACATATGTTTTTATGAAGATAATTGCCTTGTTGTATGCTCCGTGACAGGCAAAGTCATCAAAAAGATTGAGAACGGCCAGATGATAGTGAGTCAGGAGGAAACATCCTTAATATATCCTACAACAAAAGAGCTTGAGGAAAATGACGGTGTCCCTTTCAGATACTTTTTAAGTGATATTTCGCAGGTTGAAGCAGAAGCGAACAACAGCGGCAGAGGGGAGTATAAGGCGGGAGCGCTGAAGTACCTTAGCGGCAACAGTTTAAAGGAGATAGCTTCTGATATATATAAAGTGATTTGTTATTCAGAAGAAGATAATTTCTTGCTTTATACAGTGCTAAATGGCGACAAAATGGACGTATATATGACGTATAAAGGCGGTAAACCACACAAGCAAATATCGTGTGACGTGGACAGCGACTTTATTTTCGATAACAGAACGTATTTTTTGTATTACAAAGATTCAAAAAATATGCTATGGAGATATGACATATATGATGTGCATTGCAAGATCGTCAAGATTGCAGAAAACGTAGGAAATATTTATTCATATCACAATAAACCGTATATCGCCTACACGGACATAGAACAGGAATATGTGTATCTTGTATTAGAAGATAAAATCGAGCGTACTGATGCCAATTATGATATAAGACTGTACGGCAGAAATCACGAATCATACATGTTGTGCAGATATAATCCTAACGGACTTATGACGCTTGATTACGTGTTTGAAGACAGACTTACGCGTATAGCCAACAATGTAGATGCCAATATATATTTTGACAAAGATATGGAATATGCCATCTACAATGAAGAACAAAAAATGTATTTGTGGCATAACGGAGAAATAGAATTGATAGGAGAGTATGAAGCTGTTAAAGCTGTGGATATAATATGACAAAAAAATTTTATTGGGGGAAAATTATTAGTTTGGCATTATTGGTTATGGCAGTAGCGGCCACGTTTTCGTGTTGTACAACAGCAAATACGGAAATCTCGCAGCCTACTTCCGTTGTGCCTACACCTAATGCTACGGCAACAGTAGGAAAGACTGCAAAGCCTACGTCAACACCTGACTCCGGTACAGAAATACATTTCAGCGATGTGAGCCTTGAAGACGTTGTGAGGGATGTTCTGGGTAAAAACATCGGGCCTATAATGATATCGGATGTAGAAAATATAAAAAGTCTTACGGCAAGAGTGAGAGGAATATCGAATATCGATGCGCTTGCATATTTCACGTCACTTGAAGAGCTTGATTTATATGGGAATAGGGTTACTGATTTGGCACCACTTTCGGGTCTCATGTCATTAAAAAAACTTAATCTCGGTAAAAACTTCAACGTGATGTCAGCAGGCGGTTCGGCTGCAACCGGAATGGATATAAGCTATATAAGAGAACTTGTTCTGTTGGAAGAATTGGATTTATCAGATAATATGATAACGAACGTGGAAAGCTTAAAGACGTTAACGTCGCTGAAAAAGCTTGTACTTTCAAAGAACAGATTGAGCGATATAGCTGCTTTGTCGGAGTGCAGGGCTTTGGAATACGTTGACATATCGTACAATTATGGACTTAATACTGACAATACTGAGAGAGGAATAAAGGATTTATCGCCACTTTATGATATAGCAACAATCCAAACATTGATTGCGGGAAATAATATCGTGGAAAATATTGCTGGAATAGAAAAGCTGGAAAACGTTTCGTATGTGGAGCTTTCGTATAATTTTATAAGTGACGTAGCGCCTTTGAATGCGCTAAAAAATGTAAAAACGATAAACCTTCATTGCAACAGCCTTATGGATATTAATGGCTTTAAGGATAATGAGACGATAGAGACGCTGGATGTGTCACAAAATATGATAACTCATTTTGATGTGATTCTATCTATGAAATCATTGAAAAACTTGAATTGGGAGCAGAATAATATTCAGGATTATGAACCGATATATGAATTTGAGGAGAAAGTGAAATGAACGCAGATAATATAAATGAGAAACAAATACAATGGTTTCCGGGACATATGGCGAGAGCTAAAAGAATATTGAGCGAGAACCTGAAATTAGTTGACGTTGTTGTTGAAATAGTTGATGCAAGAATACCGTTTTCAAGCAGGAATCCTGAAATAGACAAGATGTTAAATCAAAAGCCGAGAGTTATTATAGGCAACAAAAAAGATTTATCAGACCCCAAAATGAACGGCTTTTGGAAGAACTATTATGCATCAAAAGGTATAAAGGTTTATTATACAGATTGCAAAAGCGGCAACGGAGTAAAAGACGTTGTGGCGGCAGTAAAAGAAGCAAAAGCAGACAAATTCAAACGATATGAGGAAGCAGGGAGAAAGCCGCCTGTGATACGCGTAATGACGGTGGGTATCCCGAATGTAGGAAAGTCATCTCTTATAAATAAGATAGTAGGTAAAAATGTGGCAGTAACGGGAGACAAGCCCGGTGTCACGAGAAATAAGCAGTGGTTGAGAATCAATCCTGAGATAATGTTATTGGATACGCCCGGACTTTTGTGGCCTAAATTTGAAGATAAGAGATGTGCATACCGCCTTGCTGCGACAGGTGCGATAAAGAATGATGTTCTTGATATACAGGATATAGCGATATTTTTGCTTGAATATCTGGCAGACAATTATCCTGAGGCAGTAGCGGAAAAATATGGTATAAAAAAAGAAAATATAGTATTGCCGACAGATTATCTTGAGGCATGCGGTCGCAGAAGAGGCTGTCTTGTAAAAGGCGGAGAAGTAGATATGTACAGGGCAGCAGGAATAGCGCTTGATGATTTCCGTAGCGGGAAACTCGGCAAAATTACGCTTGACGGCAGAGAAATGTTGGATGCACCGGAAATGCCGGAGGTAAAAAATGACTGAAGAAAGATTTTACGAGTTGTGTAAATTTGAACGGCAGTTGGCAGCGGAAGGATACACGTTGATTGCCGGAGTAGATGAGGCCGGAAGGGGTCCTTTAGCAGGCCCTGTGGCAGCGGCGTGCGTGATTTTAAAATCTGATGGGCCATTTGTAAAAGGTGCTGATGACTCCAAAAAGTTAAGCGAGAAAAGAAGAGAAGCTTTGTTTGAAGAAATAAAAGAGACAAGCCTTGCTTATGGCATAAGCCTTGTGGATAACCGCCGCATTGATGAGATAAATATTTTGCGGGCAACGTATGAGGCAATGCGAAATGCGTTGGCAGATGCCATAAAAATGGCGGAAGGTACTGCTCCCGGTATGATTTTGGTGGACCATGTACATATTCCGAAGATAGAAATACCGCAAATGTCTATAACACACGGCGATGCTCAAAGTGTATCAATAGCATCGGCGTCAATACTTGCAAAGGTGTCGCGAGACAGGCTGATGAAGGAATATGATGAGAAATATCCGCAATACGGTTTTGCAAAGCACAAGGGATACGGTACAAAAGCTCACTACGAGGCTATCGCGCAATACGGACCCAGTGAAATACACAGAATGACTTTTTTGAAGAAGTTATATAATTAAGGAAGCTTTATAATTGAGGAAGGAATTGCCAATGAAGGTAAAAAACGCTAAATTTGTAATATCTGCAGTGTCACCAAAGCAGTATCCGGACAGCAATTTGTTGGAAGTTGCTTTTGCGGGCAGGTCAAATGTCGGTAAATCATCTTTGATAAATGCACTTTTGGGACGCAAAAGGCTAGCGTACAGCGGTTCAAAGCAGGGTATGACACGCCAAATAAATTATTATAATCTTGATGATGAGTTGCATTTCGTGGATTTGCCGGGATATGGCTTTGCGGCAGTATCAAAAAGTGAGAAAAATCTGTGGGGAAAAGTGATAACGGATTATTTAAACGTCAGACCGCAGCTTTATCTTGTACTTATGTTGGTAGATATTCGTCATAAACCGTCGAAAGATGACGAGAATATGTATCAATGGATATTAAAATCGGGCATTGATTATTTGATAGTTGCCACAAAATCAGACAAATTAAGCAAACAGCAGGCAAAAAATAATGCACAAATTATAAGAAATACTTTACAAATACCACCTGAAAAGGATATTATATGCGTATCTGCCGAAAAAAGGACAGGCATAGATAAATTATGGGAAGCCATAGACAGTTATATAGTCGAAGACGAAGATGAAAATAAAGAAATCGAAGAGAAAGGCGCAGAAGACAATGAGTAAAAATGCATTTATTACAAAAGAGCAAGCAGAAGCAATTTGCAAGGAGTATCCAACTCCATTTCATATATACAGCGAAGATGGCATAAGAACGGTCATCAGAAATTTAAAGAAAGCATTCTCTTGGAACAAAGGCTACAGAGAGTATTTCGCTGTAAAAGCATGCCCCAATCCGTTCTTGATAAAGATGATGCAGGAAGAGGACTGCGGTGTTGACTGCTCTTCTTATACAGAGCTTATGTTGGCAGAAAGCCTCGGCTTTAGCGGCAAGGAGATAATGTTTTCGTCAAACGCAACGCCGGCAGAGGATTTTAAGTATGCAAGAAAGCTCGACGCTATAGTAAATCTCGATGATTTTTCACATATAGACTTTTTGGCAGAGAACGGTGGCATACCGGAAGAAATTTGCCTGAGATATAATCCCGGAGGATTTTTCTCGGTTGGTAACAGTATAATGGGAAATCCGGGAGATGCAAAATATGGCATGACTCCTGAGCAGATGGTAGAGGGCATTAAGAAGCTTATGAAAATGGGCGCGAAGCGCTTTGGTATTCATGCTTTCCTTGCAAGTAATATGATAGAAAAGGATTATTATCCCACATTGGCAGCGCAGCTTTTCCGCGAAGCCGTAAGGCTCAATAAGGAAACGGGAGCAGAAATAAGCTTCGTAAACCTCTCGGGTGGCATCGGCATTCCGTATAAACCCGAAGACGAGCCTGCAGACATATTCTATATAGGAGCGGGCGTGGAAAAGGCGTACAACGAGATAATTGTGCCATCACCAATAAAATCATTGGACATCAAAACTGAGCTTGGCAGGTACATAACAGGCCCATACGGTATGCTTATAACGAGAGTTTTGCACCAAAAGAACACGTTTAAACAATATATCGGTACTGATGCATGCGCGGCAAATCTTATGAGACCTGCTATGTACGGTGCATATCATCATATAGTTGTACTTGGTAAAGAAAACGAGCCCTGCACAAAAACTTATGATGTGACGGGAGGACTTTGTGAAAATAACGATAAGTTTGCAATAGACCGCAACTTACCGGAGATTGAAATAGGTGATTTGTTGGCAATTCTTGACTCCGGCGCGCACGGATACGCTATGGGCTACAACTATAACGGCAAACTCAGAAGTGCAGAGCTGCTTTTGAAAACAGACGGCAGTGTGCAGATGATAAGGCGAGCAGAGACACCTAAGGATTATTTTGCAACGTTTGATTTTTCAGATATAATTAAAGTTAAATAATTAACAAGAAAGGATAGTTTATTATGGCAAATTCAACAAAAATCCAGGAAATTGCATTACGCGTAAAGGAACTCAGAGAAATTTCTGATGTGAGCGTGGAGGAAATGGCGAATCAGCTCAATATGAGCGTCGAGAAATTTCTTTCGTACGAAAATGCGGAGGCTGATTTCCCGGTGAGCGTGCTATATGAAATTGCATCTTTTCTACAAGTCGATATGACGGAGCTTCTGACAGGTACGTCGCCTCGTTTGGCAAACTGCTCTTTGGTGAGAAAGGGCGAGGGAATAGCTGTCGACAGATACCAAGGTTATGACTTTGAAAGCATTGCTTACAAATTTATAGGCAGAAAGATTGAACCTATGATAGTTACAGTTGATGCAGCTACAGAGCAGGAACCGCCTAAAATGGTTTCTCATACGGGTCAAGAATTTAACTACGTACTTGAAGGTACTGTAAAGGTGCATTTCGGCAACAGAGAGTTCATTTTAAACGAGGGTGATTGTTTCTATTTTGATCCTGCTACACCACATGCTCAAAATGCCGTGGGAGGAAAGGATGCTAAATTTTTAACAGTTATTTTACTGTGATTAACGGAGGTTTCTTGAAATGAATTATATATTAAATAAATATTTGCCTCGAATAAAATTTGACTCTTATGAGGATTTTAAGGCAAATTTCAAAATAAACGTTCCCGATGACTTTAACTTCGGATATGATGTTGTTGATGCATGGGCAGAGGCAGAGCCCGAAAAGCGTGCGCTTGTATGGTGTAACGACCACGGCGAAGAAAGAATATTTACGTTTACGGATGTTAAGAAAATAAGCAACAAAATGTGCAACTATTTCAAATCAATAGGTCTCAAAAAAGGCGATAAGGTACTCCTTATAATGAAACGCCGCTGGGAATATTGGATTACTGTAACTGCACTTCATAAAATGGGCGTTGTTATTATACCGGCTACATTCCAACTTACTGAGAAGGATTTGATATACAGGATTAACGCAGCATCGGCAAAAATGATTATATGCGCGATGGATGATAATATTATTTCGCACGTTGAAAATTCAATAGATCAGTGCCCTTCATTGCAATTTAAGGCACTCGTTATGAAAAGCGGCGAGAAAAGAGATGGCTGGATAAACTATACTGATGCGTTTGAACCGCAAAGTGATATATTTGAACGCCCTCAGGGAGAGGATTTCGTATCAGCAAACGACCTGATGATTATTTATTTTACAAGCGGTACGACCGGTATGCCCAAAATGGTACAGCACGTACAGTCATATCCTTTGGGACATATACTTACAGCAAAATATTGGCAACAGGTAGAGGAAAACGGACTTCATTTGACTGTAGCGGACTCAGGCTGGGCAAAATTCTCATGGGGTAAAATATATGGACAGTGGATATCAGGCTCTGCGAATCTCGGCTACGATATGGACAAGTTTGAGCCTCATAAACTCTTGAGCGTTATCGAAAAGTATAGAATCACGACTTTCTGCGCACCGGCAACGATGTACAGATTTATGATAAAAGAAGACGTTACAAAGTACGATTTGTCATCAATACACCATTGTTGCATGGCCGGCGAGCCTTTGAATCCGGCTGTTTTTGAACAGTGGGAAAAATTAACAGGTCATAAGCTTTATGAAGGCTTCGGACAGACGGAAACACCGGTGCTCATGGCTAATTTTGAGTGGCTTAACATTAAACCGGGCTCCACAGGAAAGCCTTCTGCTCTTTATGATATACATATCGTAAATGAAGAAGGCAAGGATTGCGAAATAGGAGAAGAAGGCGAGATAATAATCAAAAACGCAAAAGCAAATCGCCCCGTAGGTCTTACAATAGGATATTATAATGACGACAAAGCAAACGAGAAGCTTTATGCCGGCGGTGATTTCCATACGGGAGATAACGCATGGTATGATGAGGACGGCCATATTTGGTTCATAGGCCGCGTTGATGACGTTATTAAATGCTCGGGATATAGGATTGGACCTTTTGAAGTAGAAAGTGCCCTTATGACACATCCTTCTGTATTAGAGTGCGCCATTACTGCCGCTCCTGACCCTGTAAGAGGTCAAGTTGTAAAAGCGACAATCGTTTTGGCAAAGGGATATGAAGCTTCTGAAGAACTGAAAAAGGAGCTCCAAAACCACGTTAAAAAGGTTACGGCTCCTTATAAGTATCCGAGAATCGTTGAGTTTGTAAAAGAACTCCCCAAGACCACAAGCGGTAAAATCCGCCGCGCTGCAATCAGAGCTGAGGAAAATAAGCAATAAAAACTATATCGCTTTTAAAACTTATAATTATTCGGTAAGCAGTCTATTGATTTTTTCTCTTAGTTCTACCAGGTATTTACCGTCGCAGTTGAATTTTAAGAAAGTCATTTCGTTAAGGCCCAGTTTGGAAATTATTTCATTATGGGCTTTCTTTTTACTCATTTTTGCTGAGTATTTTGCTTCTAAAGCTTCTAATGCTCGCATATCCTGAAGCGCCTCTCTGAAAACCTCGAGACGTATGGATATAACGGGATTTCCGTCTGCACCCGGGTAAACCACAAAAGTATCTCCGCCGGGAACCCAACCGCCTCCGGTGGAGGAGCCGTATGGGTCAATCTGTTCTAATGACATGTGCGAATTGTAGAAATTAAAGCCCCACTGCAGGAAGCCCTTTATATTAAATTTATAAAGCTGCAAACCAAGCATTCTGTTCTGACCTGCGGGAAGCGCTAAAAATCTGTTACTTGTCATATCGTGACCGCAACAGTAATATCCCCATATCGTGGGCACTTTTTCTTCTATAAAACGGTGCACGTGGTCGAGACCAACAACAGGGCAGGAAATAAGCCCCTCTTTGTAAAAACTGATATCGCTGAGCGCATCGAAAATTCTGTCAGGCGACACGTACTGCCTTAAGAATTTCGCGCAAATACTGTAATCACCTTTCATTTCTGCGGTGGGCTCATCGGATACGTGAAAATAGCACTTCTTGAATATGCCGAGCTTTTTCAATTCTGTAATAAGCTCCGGCAATAATTGCTCCAAAAAGCCTAAATATTCGCTACCGTGACCGTTCGTATCCCACCCGAAAATGCGCTTATACTCACCGTTTTCGGTAGCCATAACTTTCGGCGCGTATTTGCAGCCCCACTGCGTAAAAAGGTGAGAAACTTCGTAATACTCCACACCTGCACGCTTGCACATTTTTACCCATTTACGCAGCTTTTTAAAGCCGAAACTGTATTTGTCTCCGTCCTTGTACACGTCTATGAGCTGAATTGTTCTGCGCTCGCCGCCTACAGCGGTGTCAAGCGGCGGTGTAAACACAGGCATCAGCAGCATATTTACGCCGTAATGCACTGCGGCTTTTGCGAAATTTTCGGTTATGCGCCAGTATTCCGCACTGTTGAATTCTACGTTGTAGTAGTTACACAGGCAGTCGGTGTGGAACCAATTGGTTACAGGTATGCTCTGCTTTGGGAGCGTTGCTTCAAGAACTTCTATACGGAATTCTTTCGTATAGGTGCTGCTTTGTTTGAAACTGATTTTTATTGTGTACGTGCCGGGCGTAAGGAGTGCATTTTGTGCATCTACTGTGATGAAAATGCCGCGCCAGGAGTTGCTGTATGCCCAAAATATTGTGGGAATATCCCTTAAAATATCGGGGAAAAGACCCGGCTCGGGATGGTCGCTCAGAGCGAGACTTGAGGGATAAAGAGTGTAATCGCAAGGCACGTAATCTATTGCTTTTACTCTTGTGTATGGCTTAAGCTCGTCGGGTATGTCTATTTTGCAGCCTATGGCTGTTTTAATTTGTGTATCGTTATCGTCTAATTTGAATGCTGCCTGGAATGAAAAAGCCTCGTTTTGAAGCATACATCCTTCCTTTTGAAAGAAATTGCTATCTAAATCCCTGTCGGGGTATATTTTTGCTAAAGAACTGAGCGTTTCTATTTTCATAATGTCAATTATTCTCCTTTGAGATTGATTGTTGGTATAATTATATATGAACGTTAGTGGGAAAACAAGGGGAAGTGTCTACTTGTTTCTGGTTTTGGATTGATATATAATATGCAAAGTTACGGAATGATTATTGGAGGAGAAAGTATGTTTGAATTTATAAAAAATTTTTTCTCGAGCAACAACGTTACAATTATTAACGGAAATGTTGCCGACGATGACACAAAAACCGAACTTCGTGATTTTGATGAGACAAAAAGTGAAAATGCGGATGACATAGAAAAGATTTCAATCGACTCTGCTTTTGTTAACGTAAACGTTTCTGCTACAGATACTACGGAAATTACCGCTCACTTTTACGGTCAAGCAGAATTGAATGGAGAATTAATATTTGAATTTCTTAAGGTGGGCAGTGAACTTAGAATTTTTATAAAATTCAAAGGCAACTGTTGTAACGGCAATCTAAATCTTGACATCTCTGTGCCCGATAAAACATTTAAGGCGATTTCAGCAAAAAGTATGTCTGCGAACGTTGTGTTGGGCGAGAATGTTTCGTCTGAGCGTCTTAATGTAGAAACGCAATCCGGAAATTTCGAAACAAGAGCAACGTTTGTAAAAGCGTTCGCCTCGACGATGAGCGGGAACATTGACCTTTATATTAAAGCAAAAACAGATATTAAGGCGGAGCTTTCAACAATGAGCGGCAATGTGTCGGCAGAGCTCAGCAATCTGAAAAATATTAATCTCTCGACAAAAACCATGAGCGGCAATGTCAATAACTACTATAAAACCGAAAACGGATATGCTGCAGACTTGAATATTTCAACAATGAGCGGGAATATAAGAGTGCGGTAAAGAATGTGAATATACATAGTGAAAAAGTTATTGGTTTATGGTACAATAAATTTGTATGACTTTTAAAATGAAAGGAACTGAGAAAATATGGCAAAAGGATTCAGAGGCGGATTTGGAGCAAAAAACGGCGGCGGCAATAATATGCAGCGTCTTATGCAGCAGGCACAGCAGATGCAAAGAGAAATGGAGAAGGAGCAGGCTGCAATTTCAGAGAAAATTTTTGAGACAACGTCAGGCGGCGGAGCAGTAAAGGTTTCCATGACGGGAGAAAAGAAAATACAGACACTTGAAATAAAGCCGGAGGTTGTAGATCCGGATGATGTAGAAATGCTTCAAGACCTTATCGTGGCAGCAATCAATGAATGTGTTGACGCAATAGAAGAAGAAACACAGGCAGTAATGGGCAAATATACAATGGGAATGTAATATGAGCGTTTACGGAGCATCAGTTACAAAGTTAATAGAGCAATTTGAAAAATTACCCGGCATAGGTCATAAATCGGCGCAGAGAATGGCTTTCTATGTGCTCGGCAGGACACAGGAAGAAGCAGACGAATTCGCAGAAGCAATTAAAACGGCGAGAAAAGAGCTCAAGTATTGCAAAATATGCCAAAATATGGCAGATAAAGATGTGTGCGATATTTGTGAAAATCCCGTGCGCAATAACGGTAAAATTTGCGTAGTCGAAGACCCGAGAGACGTTATGGCTATGGAGCGATCCAAGGTGTTTTCAGGCAGATATCACGTACTGCACGGTGTAATGTCACCCATAAACGGCATAGGGCCGGATGAGATAAAAATAAAAGAACTCCTGACAAGAATTGATGATACCGTGAGCGAGATAATCGTAGCCACAAACCCAAACGTAGAGGGCGAGGCAACTGCAATGTACATTGCAAGGCTGTTAAAGCCACTGGGAGTTAAAGTCACAAGAATAGCACACGGTGTACCCGTGGGAGGCGACTTGGAATATGTGGATGAGGTCACGATAGCAAGAGCTTTGGAGAATAGAAAAGAACTATGATAGATAAATTACAGGCAGCCGAATACAGATTCGACGAGCTTACACAAAAATTAACGGATCCGGAAGTCCTGGGAAATTCGGCAGCATACAGGAAAACCGCTACAGAGCATTCCGAATTAGAAGAACTCGTGACGGTCTACAGAGCGTACAAAAATGCCGTAAGAGAGCGTGATGAAGCAAAAGAAATGCTCTCGGGAACGCTTGAAGAGGAATTTCGTGAACTCGTGAAAGAAGAATTTCACAGCAAGACCGAAGAAGTTGCTACTCTCGAAGAAAAACTCAAAATTATGCTTATCCCCAAAGACCCCAATGACAGCAAAAACGTGATTGTAGAAATACGAAGCGGTACAGGCGGCGAAGAAGCGGCGCTTTTCGGTGCGGAGCTTTTCAGAATGTACTCTAAGTACGCAGAACGCATGGGTTGGCGAATAGAGCTCGTTGACATTAATGAGACGGAAATCGGTGGCATCAAAGAGTGTACGTTCACGGTTATCGGCTCGGGCGCATACAGCAAGTTGAAGTTTGAAAGCGGCACACACCGTGTACAGAGAGTCCCTGTTACAGAATCCGGCGGCAGAATACACACTTCTGCGGCAACTGTTGCGGTGCTTCCGGAGGTTGAAGAGGTAGATGTAGAGCTCAACTTAAATGACGTAGAAATTGAAACGTGTCGCTCAGGCGGAGCCGGAGGACAGCACGTTAATAAGACAGAGTCAGCAATAAGATTGGTGCACAAGCCAACGGGCATTGTTGTTACTTGTCAGGACGAACGTTCTCAGCTAAAAAATAAAGAGCGTGCGTTTAGGGTATTGCGCTCCAAATTATACGAAATGCAAAAGGCGGAGCAGGAGAATTCCGTAGCAGAAACGAGAAAAAGTCAGGTGGGCTCGGGAGATAGAAGCGAGAAAATCAGAACGTACAACTACCCGCAAAACCGCATAACAGACCACAGAATCAACTTGACTCTGTACAGGCTGGAATCGTTTCTTGACGGTGACATAAATGAGATGATAGAAGCATTGATTACAAGCGAACGCGCAGAAAAATTGGCGCAAGGGAACGGATAAAATGCAAACAAAAGTAATCAAAATTGACAGAAATAATATAGATATGAAAGACATCGCTTATTGTGCCGACGTTATTAGAAACGGCGGCTTAGTTTGCTTCCCGACTGAGACGGTTTACGGTCTCGGAGCAAGCGCATTTAACAGCGAGGCGGTGAAAAATATCTACAAAGCGAAAGGCAGACCGGCAGATAATCCGCTGATTGTGCATATATCGGATTATAAAATGCTCGAGCTCGTGACAGATTGTGACGGAGAGCAGAGAAATGTGCTTAATAAGCTGGCAGAAGCATTCTGGCCCGGGCCGCTGACGCTGATATCGCATAGAGATGATGCTGTACCTGCTGAAGTTTCGTGCGGACTTGATACGGTGGGCATAAGATTTCCGTCGCACCCCATAGCGCGGGCATTGATTGAGGCGGCAGGAGTGCCGATAGCAGCACCCAGCGCGAATTTGTCGGGAAAGCCAAGCCCCACGAGAGCGGAACACGTTATTGAAGATATGATGGGCAGGGTGGACGTTATAATCGACGGCGGCAACTGCGACGTAGGTGTTGAATCGACGGTTTTTGACATTGCGGGTACGAAAATGAGTGTGTTGAGGCCGGGCGCAGTGACGTTGGAGCAACTTTTGTCCGTAGTTAATACGGCAGACGAGCTAGACTGGATGAAGCCGCATATGGATTCTGACGAAAAACCGCGTTCGCCGGGACTTAAGTACAGGCATTATGCACCGAATGCTACAGTTAACATTTACGACGGGGTTCGACCGAATCTGTCGAATTATATAATAGAGGAAATAAAAAATGCAAAAAGGCGAGGTTTTTCGGTTGGAGTCCTTGCAACTGACGAAAGCATTTGTTATTATAAAGAGGTTGATGGCGTTGTTTTATCTTTGGGTAGTCTGGAAGACAGTCTGCAACAAGCATCTAATTTGTTCCATTGCTTGAGAAGATTTGACGACATGGGTGTTGATATGGTTTTTGCAGAGGCAGTGCCAAAAGGCGGCGCGGGAGATGCTGTTATGAACAGATTGTACCGTGCGGCAGGCGGGAAGATTGTTACGGTTGAAACTGCACGGGACAGTGAAGGTCATATTTGTTAAGAAGAATGAGGTGTTATTTTAATTTTGAAACGTATTCTTTTTGTCTGCACGAGTAATATATGCAGAAGTTTCCTTGCAGAATACATTTTTAAGGATATGCTGGAAAAAGCCGATGAAGAAGGCAAATTAAACAAGAAGGATTTTAGAATATCATCGGCAGGCCTGTTTGCTATAGAAGACGACGAGGCAGGTTCGCCGGCCGTTAAGGTTCTTGAGGATATTTACGATATTGAGGGCTCAGAACGTCATAGGGCGCAGTTGCTTGATGCCGAGCTGTTGGAGGATAATGATTTGATAATTGCAATGTCAGATGACCATCAGCAGGCTATAGAAGCTGCATTTCCTGAGGCAGTAAGCAAGACGCATACTTTAAATGAGCGTGCGTACGGAGACAGGGGTCTGGATGGCAATTTGGATATAGAAGATCCGTATCGCGGCGATGAGGATGATTATGAGGAATGCGCGGCAGATATAAAAAAAGCACTTGAGAGAGCTTTTGATAAGATAACAGAATAACGAATACATAATAGTATTTTTATTGACACACTAACGCAGAAATTTTTACAGTAAGTTGTAATGTTTCTGCGTTTTTTTAGGTTTATTAATGTAAAAGGCGTTTGAAAGGAGTGTCGAGATTGCCTGCTCGAATAATAGTTATGGCTAAGAAAAATATTTTATCGATAGGTGTGGCTTTTATAATAATGTTTATAGGTTTTTATATTTTGACGTTTCAAAAAGAAGCGAATGAGAATAGCGGTACGTCTGATTATGTTTTGACAACAACGGCACAAAGAGATAATTACACAAACCTTAAGTATCAAAAACAAGGATATTTTGGGATAAAAGTGTCTCTGCTTATCTCCAAAAAATTGAATAGCAATAATTATTATCAAATGGATTTGATAAAGCATTACAATGAAAACAATGATATAAATGAGAAGGATATTAATGTAAGCAAACAAGGCATCTGCTGGGCTGCAGCAATGACTTCTTTGGTAAGGTATTATGGTTGTAATACGTCGGAGTATGATATATCAAAAAGAGTATTGGATACAGCAAGAAAAGGTAAATATTGGTATCCGAATACTGATGGCGTTTATGACAGTGAAGAAGATGACATATTGGATGCTGTTTTTGATTCGTATGGTGGTAAATATAAAAAATATAATGCGAACAGTGATACTTTTGGATTGTACAATACTGTAAAGAAAGAGGTAAATGCCGGTCGTGTGTCTCTTTTGTCAGTAAAGGACCATACCATGACTGCATGTGGATATGAGATGTATATAGTAAAATATAAGTATAAAAACTGGTTAGGTAGAATAAAAAACAAAACTGCTTCAGAGAACTATGTTGTAGTCAATGATACATGGGCAAATAACAAGATAAGGCAGTATTCTTATTACCCTGTGGATCAAATTTCAACAAGTCTATTTGATAGGATGAATTTTACGGTAACAAAAGTAATAAAGTAAAAGAGCAAGAGGTTTTTATGAAAAAGATTGTATTTACATCAATTTTGGTAGCGGTTATAATTTTGACCGTGGTAATAAGCGGTATTCTTGTCGTAAACTATTTATTGAATAGTGTTTATGATGTTGAATTTTTAAGTGTAGACAAAGAAGCATCTGTCATATTAAAAGGAGCTTCATATGAAGAAGAAAAAAATCATTTTGAGTTTTCTTATCATGACCGGCTTGATTTTTATCCTACAGTAAAAGATGCTGCCTATGAGACGTATTTTAAAGATAATACGGATTATTTGTATACCGTAGAAGCTGATTATGTGGACAAGGAGCAAAATGAAAAAATGTACATATTGATGAATAATGACCATTATTTTTATATCACATACAGTGAAGCGGGAGTGACGATTTATGATGGTATGCGCCCTTGTTGGGCAGAGCATTATTTGTTTTCTGCTCATATTCCAAGTACTGAGAGCTTCTGGGGAAAATTCGAAAAGTTTGTGCCGTGGGAGGAAACAATTGGATTATCTTCGTATGAAGATTTATTGCTTTATTATTCAAGATTACCTGATACAGTGTACGAGCTTGATGAAGAAAATAAGACGGTTTGTTTAGACGTATACAATGAATATTTAGGATGGATGGATGCCGGCATTAAAATGGAAGTTTCTGATGAAGGTTTTACCGTGACATTAATGCCTGAGTTTTATAATATGGAAGTGGATAGGGATTTATTATGGGATTAGATGTGTGTGATTTGAGCTTTTCGTATAAGAATAAGTTGGTATTAAATGGTGTGAATTTATCGGTTGAGTCCGGTAATGTTATCGCAATATTGGGTGCAAACGGCTCCGGTAAGACGACTCTGTTTAAGATTATTTTTGATTTTTTAAAACCAAATAGCGGTAAAGTGTTGTTTGACAGTAATGAGGGTACATGTGTATGTGCAGGAATAATTGAAACACCGTTGTTTTGTAATAATATGTCAGGAATTGATAATTTAAAATACTATTTAGGCAAAGAGTATGATAATAATACTGTTTTTAAATACGCTGATAAGTGGGGTTTGAAAGATTCACTTGATATAAAAGTCAGCAAATATTCACTTGGCATGAAGCAAAAATTATCAATGATATTGTCGTTTTCTTCTAAAAGGTCAATATTGCTTTTTGATGAGCCTCTTAATTCTTTGGATCAACATAGCATTGGTGTATTTTTTGAATGTGTCACAAAAGCTAAAAGCGAAAATAGGATAATTATACTTGCAACTCATATTGTATACGAATTAAACAGACATTGCGATAAAATTTATGAGTTAAAAGATGGTTGCTTATCAGAACATACACCAACTAATAATGAATATAAAATAACATTTACATCTTCTGAGAACGTTCAAAAAGCTGCAAATAAGATAAAAGAAGATGTATGTGTAATAGCTGTAGGAGATTCGATTATAGTTTCTGTTGAAAATGATGAAATATCAGAAGTTATAAAACGTTTGGCTGAATATAATATTGTCGGCGTTGAGCGTAAAAATGTATGAGGGTGACTGGCTATGAAATCATATTTTTTTAGATTGTCGAGAAATTGGTTGTTTTGGACATTGATAGTAGTTCAAGTTTTTATTATCGTATGTTATTCTGTGTATTATGCAAAAAATGTTTATCGCACAGAAGAACGGTGGGACCATCGTATTGTTGAATATAACAATGTTTCTGATTTAGAAACCCAGAAAAATAATCTTCTGATTCAAATTGAGGATATGAATGAAGAAGAAAAACAATATTTTACAGAGTCTGTTGATATCATTGATTTTTTGAAGAAAAACAATTATTCATATGATGAAATAACAGAAGCTACACAGGTTTATGATATGGAAAATGACAGGAGAGCATATTTTTTACATAATATTGAATTGTTTTGGTGGCTTAATATATTTGTTTCTATTTTGATTATAGGTTTGATTGTTAATTATACAAAATCAAACGGCAGCAGAACTTTTGATATAATTCTGCATGGAAGAAAAACTATATTCTTCAGAGATTTTAAAGTATATATGACACTTATGGGTATTTTTGTATCTCTGCAATTTATAGTTGTCTCTATTATTAGCAGTCAGTTTCCTTCAAGGTCAATGTTCTTTTTGTATTATAACAATGGCGATATAAAAGTATTATCATTAACAAATAATCTACTTTGGACAACGATATCATTCTTTTTGTATTTTGGAGTGATATGTATTTTGCACTTTTGTTTGTCACAGCTAATTAATGATGTTTTCTATTTTACTATTGTTGCAGC
Organism: Clostridia bacterium; assembly: GCA_017622825.1. Taxonomy (GTDB): domain Bacteria; phylum Bacillota; class Clostridia; order UBA1212; family UBA1255; genus Egerieisoma. The sequence goes on from JAGAQK010000143.1 coordinate 25,574, forward strand.
GATTACGACTGTAGCATTAATGCTGGTAATGGTACATTTTTCTTATAATAAATTTATATTGGCATTAAATATAACAATGGACAATATATATGAGAACAACATTTCCGTAGGATATTATTTGTCAGCATTTCTCTTTAAATATGCGGTTGTATCGTCGCTGCTTGTAGCAACGTACTATATCAATAAAAAAAGAAAATTAAAAGGGGCATAAAACCCCTTTTAAATAAAATAATGCTTAAAGTATTATACAAATTAAGCCGCCGCTTCCTTCGTTTATAACTCTTTGTATTGTTTCTTGTAATTTAACTCGCTCCTCATCGGGTATACGGTTTAATTTGCTTTGAAGACCTTCTCCCATAAGTTCGTTAAGAGGCTTGCCGAAGAGATTTGATGTCCATATAGATTGAGGATTTTCTTCAAACTCATTTAATATGTAATTGACAAGCTCTTCGGATTGCTTTTCGGTTCCTACAAAAGGAGCTATCTCTGTTTCAATGTCGGCCTTAATCATATGAATTGATGGTGCGTGGGCACGCAAACGCACGCCGAAACGGTTACCTTGTTTTACAATTTGAGGTTCTTCCAAGTGCATTTCGTCCATTGTGGGCATTACGATGCCATAACCTTTAAGTTCTACTTCGCGAAGTGCGGCTTCCAAACGCTCATGTTCTCGCTTGATGCGACCTAAGTCTCGAATCATAGAAATGAGGGCTTTGTCGTCTGTTATTTCTAATCCGGAGCGTTCTGACAAAATATTATAAAAAAGTTCATCGGGAAGCTGCAGATCAATCATGGCACAACCACTGCCGGCATCAATAGAAGATATTGTTGCTTTCTTTACAAAAGGGAAAGCGGCTAACATTTCGATACACTCGCTTATATGGCGCACTTTTGAAGCGGGCTCAAAAGATTCTTTTATGGCGTCTGTAAGAGAAGCTTTTAAATCTTCATTATAATCGAGACTTACCATCCATGTGGGAATGTTTATGCCGATTTCCATTATGGGAAATTCGTATAATAATGTCTGCATAATATTATTTATATCGTCTTGTGTCATGGTGCTGCAATTAACAGGCAGTACAGGAACGTTATAATTGCTGCGAAGTTCATCGGCGATATATGTGGCCTCGTCAGAAGAAGGCTCTGCAGAGTTAAGAATAATTGCAAAAGGTTTACCTGTGCTTTTGATTTCAGAAATAACACGAGTCTCTGCTTCTATGTATTCTTCCCGCGGAATGTCTGTTATACTGCCGTCGGTTGTAATCACAAGACCTATAGTGGAATGCTCTGTAATTACTTTTTTTGTGCCGATTTCCGCAGCCTGACCAAAGGGGATTTTCTCTTCAAACCATGGGGTGTCAACCATACGCGGAGTGTCATTTTCTAGATGGCCTAAAGCGCCGGATACAAGATAACCTACGCAGTCAACAAGGCGTACTCTTAAACTGATATTGCCGTCGATTGTAATATTTGCGGCTTCATTAGGTATGAATTTTGGCTCGGTAGTCATTATTGTTTTGCCGGAAGCACTTTGCGGCAACTCATCAATAGCCCTGTCTCGTTCAAAAGTATCGGTAATATTGGGAATTACCAATAAATCCATAAATCTTTTAATAAAGGTAGACTTTCCCGTGCGGACGGGGCCTACTACTCCGATATAAATGTCTCCGTTTGTCCTTTGTGCTATCTGTTGGTAAATGTCAAATCTATCCACTGAAATACCTCCTTAATAAATAGTAACCCTGTGCTCGCTGCGGTTTACAAAGACAGTATATGAGTGGATAGAAAATTTAATACTAAATTTTTAAAACAGGTTTTTAAGCCAACTCCAAATTGTAAAGTTGTCGGCAAATTCATAAGTTATTATGCCGATTATGAATATTACAATGATTACAACCGGCAAAACGTACGTCATATAAGGTTTAATCCATCTGCCGATTTTCATGCCCTTGCCTGTGTTGACTTCATTTATAAAATTATCAAAGCCCCAGCCACGCTTCCTTGTGCAGAAAAGCAAAGCCCAAAGAGTGCCGAGTGGAAGGAAACAGTTTGTTACAAGGAAATCTTCAAGATCCATTATGGAAGATTCGGCAGTAAAAGGCTTAAAGGAAGACCATAGGTTATAGCCGAGAGCGCAGGGGATTGATAGTAACAAAATAACAGCACCGCATATGATGCAGCCTTTTATGCGACTCCAATTCGTATATTCCCTGATGCATGCAAGTATATTTTCGAAGACAGCAATAATGGTAGACATTGCTGCAAAAAACATAAATAAAAAGAAGAGCGAGCCCCACCAACGACCGCCGGGCATTTCGTTGAAAACACGCGCAAGTGCTACGAAAAGCAATTTCGGACCGGCAGTAGGTGTTATATCAAAAGTAAAGCAAGCAGGGAAAATAATCAGACCTGCAACGATTGCGACAAAAGTGTCGAGAATTAGAATGTTAACAGATTCTCCGAGGAGCGAACGTTCTTTGCCTATGTAGCTGCCGAAAATAGTCATTGAACCGATACCGAGACTTAACGTAAAAAATGCCTGGTTCATAGCGGCGACAATGACGTTGCCGTTAATTTTGGAAAGATCGGGTTTAAGGTAAAAATTCACTGCTTCGCCTGCTCCCGATAAAGTCAAACCGTGAACTGCAAGCACGACCATAAGAAAAAGTAAAACGATCATCATGTATTTTGTGACTCTTTCAACACCTTTTTGAAGGCCAAAAGACAAAATTATAAAGCCCAAAATAACAACAATAGCCATAGAACCCACCATTATGGATGGACTTGCCTGCATGTTTGAAAATAATGCACTCGATTCAACGTCGGTAAGCCCTGTCATATTCCCGCCGAGGAAGCTTATAAAATAATGCAGAATCCAACCGGTAACCGAAGTATAAAACATTACCAGCAGTACGTTGGCGCACAGTGCCATATATCCGTGTAAATGCCATTTTTGGCCGGGCTTTTGCAGAGTTTGGTAAAGTCCTGCAATGCTTTTTTTACTGGCACGGCCGAGCGAAAATTCAACAAGCATTATAGGAAGACCGAGCAAAATGAGAAATATAAGATAAACAAGAACAAAAGCACCACCGCCGTTTTGTCCTGTCATCCAAGGGAATTTCCACACGTTTCCAACGCCAATAGCGCATCCGGCACTTAGTAAAATAAAGCCTAATCTACTGCTCAATTGTTCTCTTTCCATAAAACTGTACTCCTCATAAAATCATACACAAAAAATATTCAAGTTATTCTAACAAATAATAATGTATAGGTCAAATGAGTACTGAACGAAATACAAATTATCATCTATAGTCGTCAATGATTGTTGACACTTTTCTTGTAACTCGTCTTGTCAAGGTTAAGGTGGAGATTTTCGCCAGAAAATACTACCGGCCTTGACAATGATATTATCAATAATGCTTTCTCCGGCTTGTCCGATATTTCGGGCAAGCCCTTATAACTAAATCATAACTGCTAAATAATCACTCAAAACCTCACTTGGGCTTCTAAACCCCAAACAAATTTTTACATAGTTATTTGATTTTAA
>JAGAQK010000144.1 GCA_017622825.1 Clostridia bacterium
GATGCAATTTATACAGGCTACCTTGGTAGCACGAAGCAAATTGAATACGTTGCTGACTTTTTTAATGAGACGGGGAAGGAGTCTTGCGTTAAAATTGTTGACCCTGCTATGGCGGACAACGGCAAGCTTTATCCCGGCTTTGATGCGGCTTTTGTTGAGGCGATGAAAACGCTTTGCAGTAAGGCCGATTACCTTGTGCCGAACATTTCAGAGGCTTGCTTTTTGACTGATACAGAGTTTGCTACGGAATACTCCCGCGCTTACATTGATTCACTGCTTGATAAAATGGTTGCTCTCGGCGCGAAAAATATAATTCTTACAGGAGTATCATACAAGCCGGATACAACAGGCGTTGTTGTCTACCAAAAAGGCGAATACTCATACTATGAACACAAAAAAATATCAAACGGCTGTCACGGTACAGGAGATATTTATGCATCAAGCTTTACAGGCGCTCTTTTGAATGGTAAAAGCGCATACGAGTCTGCTAAAATTGCCGCTGACTATGTCCTTGAATGTATAAAACTTACACAAGCAAGCGATGCGGACGGGGAGAAACATTGGTATGGAGCAAAATTTGAGCCCGTACTATACAAGCTGATACAGTCTCTTGGTATTTTCTGATTTGGGTTGGAGGTTTAAGTGAAGGTTCTTGTTGCAATGAGTGGCGGTGTAGATAGCACCGTAGCGGCAAAAATGTTAATAGATAAAGGTTATGAAGTTGCCGGTGCTTATATGCACATGACTGAGGGTTCGCAACACGAAGATGCAGAAAAGGCGGCAAAAAAGCTCGGTATACCGTTTTTTGTTTTTGACGTAGCAGATGAATTCAGACGAAACGTGCTCGATTACTTCTGCAATTCATATATCAATGGCAAAACTCCGAATCCGTGCGTTATTTGCAATCAAACAATGAAGTTTGGTGTGTTTTTGCGTGAGGCAAGGAAGCTCGGTTACGAAAAAATTGCAACAGGACATTATGCAAAAATTGACCGCACAAACGATGTGGCGGTGCTCAAACGTTCCGAAAACAGAAAAAAAGACCAATCGTACTTCTTGCATGGATTGACAACAGAACAAGTGGCGAGCGCGATTTTTCCGTTGGAAGATGCGAATAAGGACGAAATTCGTCAAATTGCGGCGTCGTGCGGCTTTGAAAATGCAGAAAAGAAAGACAGCCAGGACATTTGTTTCGTGGAGAGTGCGCCGGGCGCGTATGTGGAATTTATTGAAAATTACAAGGGAACGCCGATGATTCGCGGGAAGTTTACTGACGTGGCGGGCAACGTAATGGGGGAGCACCGGGGCATTGCGCGGTACACAATAGGTCAGCGCAAGGGTGTGAATATGTCGTTCGGCACCGGCGAACCGCTGTATGTTATTGCGAAAAATGCTGCGGAACAGACCGTTGTGATGGGAAATAACGATATGCTTTTCACGCGTGAGGTCAATGTGCGCTGCTTTAATCTGCTGTATAAAAATTTTGACAAGGATAACTTGACGGCCAAACACAGATATGGTCAGGTGGATGTTCCGGCGGAGCTGTTTTTTACGGAAGACGGAGGTGCATTGCTTAGGTTCGAAACGCCGCAACGTGCTGTGACGCCGGGGCAGTTTGTTGTTGTTTATGACGGCGATATTGTTGTTGGCGGAGGCGAAATACTTTAAGTATTTGGACTTGTTTTTTCGTACGGAATGCTGTATACTTTAATATTGTGCAAAGCGAATAAATTGGAGGTTTTTATATGTCAGGTCACTCGAAATGGGCGAATATTAAACATAAAAAAGGAAAATCAGACGCTCAAAAAGCAAAAGTTTTTACAAAATTAGGTAGAGAAATTCAAATTGCGGTTAAGTCCGGCGGACCTGATCCCGAGACAAACAGCAAGCTTAAAGATGTAATTGCAAAGGCCAAAGCGGCTAATATGCCTAATGATAATATCACAAGAAGTATTAAAAAAGCATCCGGCGATGGTGCTGCAGATGTTATGGAGGAAATCACTTATGAGGGATATGGCCCGTCAGGTGTAGCAATTATTGTTGAGACTGTAACAGACAACAGAAACAGAACGGCAGCGGATGTTCGTCATATTTTTGATAAATTTGGCGGCAATATGGGAAACTCAGGATGCGTATCATTTATGTTTGATAAAAAAGGTCTTATCGTTGTTGAAAATGATGGCGATATTGATGAAGAGACAATTATGATGGACGCTCTTGACTGTGGTGCAGAGGACTTTTCGGCTGATGAGGATGTGTTTGAGATTACAACTGATCCTGCAGCTTTCTCAGAGGTTCGTAATGCTCTTGAAGCCAAAGGTTATTCATTTGTTGAAGCTTCTGTAAGTATGATTCCTCAAAACTATGTTACATTAACAGAGGAGAAGCCGTTAGAGCAAATCGAAAAACTCCTTGATGCGTTGGATGACAACGATGACGTTATGGAAGTTTATCATAACTGGGAAGAATGATTTGATTTTTCTTTCTGATAATACTTAAAAATTAAAGCTACCCCGAAATGAATCGGGATAGCTTTTTTGTTTATTAAATATTTTTGCTTTACAATGCAAATTATAAAAGTGATTTATAAAGCTCAGTGATTTCTTCGACACTTGTGTCTCTCGGGTTGCCGGGACGGCAAGCATCATCAAAAGCTGATTGAGCCAAGAAAGGAACATCCTCTGCTTTAACTATATCTTTGAGGTCAGCAGGAATACCTACATCTGCTGAAAGCTGCTTAACTGCATTGATGGCTGCCGCACGATATTCCGCCTGTGACATAGACTCAGTACCCTCAACACCCATAGCCTGAGCGATGTATTTATACTTGTCGCCTGTAGCAGGTGCGTTGTACTCCATAACGGTGGGGAGAATGATAGCATTTGCTACGCCGTGCGGTGTGTCATAAAGTGCGCCCAAGGGGTGAGCCATTGAGTGAACTATGCCGAGACCAACATTTGAAAAGCCCATGCCGGCAACGTATTGGCCAAGAGCCATTCCTTCACGGCCTTCTTGAGTGTTTGCTACCGCGCCTCTCAATGATTTTGCGATAATTTCAATTGCTTTTAAATGGAACATATCTGAAAGTTCCCAAGCGCCTTTTGTGATATATCCTTCGATAGCGTGTGTGAGTGCGTCCATACCTGTAGCCGCTGTGAGACCTTTAGGCATTGTTGACATCATATCGGGGTCAACCACTGCCACAACGGGTATGTCGTGAACATCAACGCAAACCATTTTGCGGTTATTTTGAACGTCTGTAATAACGTAATTTATTGTTACCTCTGCTGCTGTACCTGCTGTTGTGGGCACTGCAATTATTGGTACGCATTTATTCTTAGTAGGTGCAACGCCTTCTAAACTTCTGACATCGGAAAATTCAGGATTGTTGATAATAATGCCTACTGCTTTTGCTGTGTCCATTGATGAACCGCCGCCGATTGCTACAATACAATCTGCTCCCGCAGATTTGAACGCTGCCACGCCGTTTTGTACGTTCTCGATTGTGGGGTTGGGTTTAATGTCAGAAAAAAGCTCGTAAGCAATATTCGCTGAGTCTAAAACATCCGTAACTTTTTTTGTTACACCGAACTTTATAAGGTCCGGGTCAGAAGCCACAAATACCTTCTTAAAACCTCTTCCCGTAATCTCAGACGGAATGCTTTGTATCGCGCCGCTACCGTGGTACGATGTTTCATTTAAAACAAATCTGTTAGACATATATAGAGTCCTCCTCGTTTATTAGTGATAAAATTTTACCACAAAACAGCTCAAAAAGGAATATGTGAATTAATTTGTTTTGTGCTTGTTTTGAAAATAGGGAAGCACTGTAATCGCAAATATGAGCAAAGCGTACACAGCTATTGATACTATAACAGATACCAAAATATTTTCTGTGAAATAATACATGCAATATATCGGCACAACGAGAGCTGCTGATGCGCCTGCGTTTCGTACCCAAAACAGCGCTAAAGCAGTAATTGCTACGTAACCTATCGTGGTTGACGCTTCGAGCAGCGTTTCGAATTTGACGTATTGTCCGAGCTTGTCGCTTGCTCTGTTTTCTGCAGTGTACAAGCGGCGGCGCGTGGTGAATAAAAACAACACCAAAACGAACAAAAATATTATGTTCAGCGCGGCTAACATGCCGGTCAATGCGCGTGAATTTATGTAATTGCCTATCCCGTAAACGCTATTGCGTATGCTGGTGGCTTCGTCGTTTAATATGATAGCGCCGCAAACGGAAATTGCCGCATAAATCAGGAGTCGCTTGATGACTGTCAGGCTTATGTATTTGATTTTTTGATGAGTTTCCATTATGGCATCTCCTTGTCACATAAATAAAGATTTTGATTTTCATTAACGGGCGCTTTTGATTTTATGTGTGGTAATTCGAATGGCTCGGTATCGTACACCTGTGTGCAGCCCTCATCCAAATAAAGCGTTGCGTCTTTGTTGTGTTCTATTAAAAACTTTGTGTTTGCAGGAATAACGTATTTTTGTGTGTTATAGTCTGCGCTGTTTACATCCGTGATGTTTATTTCAACTGTATTTTTTGTGTCGATGTTTTTTAAACAATCAAAATAATGCTTTTCTACGCCATATTCAAAACTTGTAACTGTTTTTGTGCCTTTTTCTAACTTCTCAATTGATGAACATTGATAGTTTTTTGCAAAATAAAAAGTGTATTTAATCACGTCTGTTTTGTTATTGTCGTTTGTTGTTATCTCGTACGAAAGCTCATATCCGTTATCTTTCTTTTCAAGAGTGCTTTGTTTCGCATTGCTGTGCTTTAAAATAAGCATAGTGGACGAAAATATGTCGCAAGCGGACAAATTGAGTTGAGCTTTATTGCATACGGAGAACAAAGTCCCGTCTGAAAATACCACAAACTTGTAGTTGTTGTATAAATACGTTTGCCATGAAGATGATGCGTTTCTTGCACTTGTACAGAAATTTGCTGCACCATCGTTGTATTCTGCGTATGCATAATCTCTGCCGCCTAATTGATCAACTGTTTCTATATAGATGGTGTTATTCTTACTTAAGAGTTTGTCGAAATTATTAGCTGATATAAGTTCATTTGCCGTTATATTGTCTGATTTTAGCAATAAAGCAAAAACCAAAATGAGAGAGGTTATAAGCAACACGCCAATAGCAAAAATTATGATTTTTGTCTTCTTGTTTGTCTGTATGATTGTCATGATCTCCGTCCTCTTTTCTTAGCTTCTTTGTATGAAAAGCAATAACTATTGCATCTATTATCCTATATCTGAAACTTTTGTCAAGTCATATATTAATATGGCCGGTGTCAAGTTTGTGAGACCTTTAGGCATTGTTGACATCATATCGGGGTCAACCCCTGCTACGACGGGTATGTCGTGAACATCAACGCAAACCATTTTGCGTATATATCAAAAGTGTTTTGGGTTGACAAGATAATACGTTATAGTATAAGGTATGCACCTAAAATTCTCTTGGGCTCGTTTTCGTCGTAATGCAAGTAGCCTTGTTTGAGGGCTTCTTCGATAATTGCGCCTTGAAAAGGTGTTATACGATTGCACGCATCTTCAATCTGTTTTGTGTCGTTTTTCAAAAATTCCGGGATTTCATTTAGGATTTGTTCTGTACTAAATGCTTTTTGTTTTAGTAATAAATTCATGATATCGTCATGTAGTTCTGCACCTTTATTTTGTTCTTCTGTAGGTATAAACTCATTCCATTGTTCGTCAGTAAGGTCATCTATTCCATTTCTATCCAAAACAGTAATTGCAAGGGAATATCCGTTCTCATTCTTTTTAATATATCCATATTTTTCAAGATTAGCTAATTCGGTGGTGTATTCAGTGTAATCTTCTTTTTTGGCAATAAGATTTAGAACCTTCACTTCGTCATCGCTTAAAAATTCAGGCGTTTGTTCTGCAATTTTATTAAAGAAAAATTTGTATTGCCAGAAATTTTTATGTACAATCTTTCCGATGGGAATCATTGGCGTATCGCATAACTCCTTACCTAATATGTCCCATTGGCCGTTGTTTGGGCGCACTGTACGATTAGAAACGTGATGATAGTTTTTATATGGCAGAAATTCTTCTGAATCAAGAAAACCTTCATCGAAGAAAGACAATAATAGCGCCCATTTTACATCTTCGTAGGGTTGAGTTCCATACCAACCGGGTTTGATCCAGTCGAGAATTTTTATCACAAATTCAATGACTTGAATTAATTTTGATGTTAATTCGCTACTAATACTTCGCAGATGATTGTTGATTTTATTTTGTGCATCCGCACTTATGATCATAAAATTAGTCTCATATTTATTGCCGTTCTTTCTCATTAATGTAGCTGAAACGAGTTGCTCTAATTCTTGTTCCGTATACGGAAGAGCTACTCCAACCTCAATTGCCAGCTCTTCGGCAGTAGAAGGAGCCCTATATGCCGCAAGCAATAAGTTTGAGCATAGCAAACGATCTAAATAGCAACAAGGCTCTCCTTTGTTTCCACAGTTGCCCACGTTTATAAAAGATATTTTCTCGGGTTTATAACTTAATTTTCCAAATACTCTTGCCATATTCATACCTTCTTTTAAAATATTTCTTGCACGTTGAA
>JAGAQK010000145.1 GCA_017622825.1 Clostridia bacterium
GATTTGCCATCGTATCTATCCCTCCAATTGTAAATGACCTGTCTACTACAGTGAAAACGATCCGCTGCTTTTGAAACTCCATTTTTTAAAGAATATTTAACTACCCGTTGACGATACCTTGCTTCTGATGCTATACTTTGTTTCATAAATGACTCCTTTGTTTTTGTTTTTTTCGTCGAAAGCATTATATCACAATCGAGTCATTTTCTTTTTATTTTTTTGTCAACAATCATTTATACCACAACAGTACTGAACGAAATACAAATTATCAATTGTTTTTTGTACTGCAGTTTGGTAAAATCAAATAAAAGATTAATAGAACAAATTCAGTCAGGAGCAGTAACAATGAGTCGATTTGCACCAAGAAAAGTATATATGATTTTAATTACATTTGCTTTCATATTTGTTATGTGTGCCGTTCTCGGTTCGAACGTGGTAAGCGGGAGCACAACGGTGCATTTTTCTCCAAGCAAAGAAAACAAAACGTATGAGTTTGATATGAAAGCAGAGACGATTTCAGGAATTCATTTTAATGCAGAAGGAAGCTTTGATTATATTGAAATTTATATGATGGTTGGAGATTCGAGAGCGCAACTTGAAGTGGAGTTGTATAAATGGGAAAAGGGATTTCGCACATCAAGAAAAGGCGAGAAGTTAGCTGAAACAACTATAAAAAAATATACCAAGGACAAATATATGAAGATACAGTTTGATAAAGAAATACCAAGCGGAGAATATTTGCTGTGTATTGATAATCTCGCGACCAAAAATGCCACTGCACGAAAATATATCAATAAAAAGGGAAATACAGCCATCTACCAAGACGGTTTCATTGTAAGCGGTAATATTGATGCACAGATAAATTTTACAGGTGGAAATGCTGTCCTTGGCCCAATACAGGAAGATACAGAAGGTATGCAGACAGCAGGTCCTGAACCGGAGCTTCCGTCAGATTCTCCCGTTTATACAATGGACGTAAGGCCCGACACATGGACAGCAACCGACGGACTTGGCAGAACTTTAGACACGTACGCAGAAGTAGGCGGCATAAAAGATAACAAGACGGTCGGCATATTCTATTGGACATGGCATGAAGAATTGGGAAAATCCACAACCATGATACGTAATAACACAAAAATCATGGAGGAATTCCCTGAAGCAATTTATGATTTTAAACATAAAGCTTGGAAAAATTTTAAAGGATATCATTTCTGGGATGAACCGCTTTTTGGTTATTATATATCAACAGATGAGTATGTACTTCGCAAGCACGCAGAAATGTTTGCCGATGCAGGTATAGACGTTGTTGTTTTTGACAATACAAACGGCATATACAGTTGGGAAAATGCATATATGACGCTTCTTAAAGTGTTTTCTGAAGCACGTCAAGAAGGCGTAAACGTGCCAAAGGTGGCTTTTATGCTTAACTTTGGTCATATGGAGAATACGCGAACCCTCGTATACGATTTGTATGATAATCTTTACAGGAAAGGTTTGTACCAAGACTTATGGTTTTATTGGGATGGCAAACCACTTATGTGGGCATTTCCGGAGGCGTTTAATGGCATAAGCGCCAAAAACGAAGAAATACTTAATTTCTTTACATTCCGCAAACCTGCTGCTTCAGAAGAAAATACTCCGGGCGAGTGGGGCTGGATAACAAATTATCCGCCGGTGCCGCGTTATGATTACGACGGAAATTTTGAGCAGATGGCCGTTGGTGTAGCGCAACGTATAGGCGCAATGAACAGTACTGAAAGTGTAGGCAGAGGCTATTCAAACACCGGAAAATATGATGAAAAATGGCAGCCCGGGTGGCTTTACGGCATTCATTTTCAGGAAATGTTTGATGCAGCGATAGAAGCAGACCCTGAATTTTTGTTTATTACAGGTTGGAACGAATGGGTCGCAATGCGTCACGAAGAATGGGGAGGTACTGCAAATGCTTTCCCTGACCAATTCGACTATTCAAGGAGTAGAGATGCGGAGCCTTCAAAAGGGGTACTTCGAGATAATTACTATTATGTACTTATCAATAACATACGTCGCTATAAAGGAGTATCCAAACCGGAGCTTCAAGAAGCAAACAAAACTATAGATATTGCCGGAGAAATAAGCCAGTGGGATTCCGGTGTGGCAGTATTTAATCATTACATAGGAAGTACAAAAGCGCGAAATTCAAAAGGCTATGCTAATATGCATTATAAATCAGACACAATGAGAAACGATATAGTTACCTCAAAAGTTGCTTATGATAAAGATAATATTTATTTTTATGTAGATACCGTTAACCCTATCACATCCGCTGACGGTAATGCATGGATGAGACTGCTTATTGATACAGATACGACAGGTAACAGCATGCACTGGGAAGGATTTGAATTTATGTTAAATCGTGTTAACCCAACCGATTCAACATGTACGTTAGAAAAATCGCTCGGTGTAGGAGAAAAAGTTACAGATTGGAAATGGGAAAAGGTTGCAGATGTGCCGTACAGGGTACAGAATAACGTGCTCGTTTTATCAATCCCGCGCAATATTCTCGGATTAACAGATGATGAAATATCGTTTAACTTTAAATGGTCAGACAATATGCAGACAGAAGGTGAAATATTAGACTTCTATTTAAGTGGAGACGTTGCTCCCGGCGGAAGATTTATGTTCCACTTTACTACAGAAGAAATAGTGTATAAAGGAGAGAATACATTTAATTGGCTTTGGGTAGCCGTTATCTCCTCCGGAGCGGCAGTTGTTGTTGCAGCTATTATAATCTTAATAATCATGAAGAATAAGAAGAAAAAACAGCTGCAACTTAAAACTGATAATAATATTATTTGATTTTTTTGTCATATAGCAGTGCGGCAATTAACAATACAGCAAAAGAACCGCCGTTGTGGACAAGAGCTCCTGTGGTGGGATTGAGTAATCCTATAACCGATAAAACAACAGCAATAATATTGATTGTCATTGAAAGAAATATACCGAGCTTAATAGTTTTTGAGGTTGCTTTTGAAAGCTTCTTTAGGTATGGTATCTTAGAAATATCGTCGTTTATTAAAGCTATGTCTGCAGATTCAATAGCAATATCACTTCCTATTGTACCCATTGCAATGCTGACATCGGCAGTTTTTAAAGCAGGAGCATCATTGACACCATCGCCGATCATACATACTTTATGATTATTTGACTGCATTTTATTGATGCAGTCAACTTTGTTTTCGGGAAGTAAATTTGCAGTATAATTAACGATACCTACTTTTTTTGAAAAATGATTTGCAGTTAATTCATTATCGCCCGTAAGAAGTACAACATTTGTATTCATAGCTTTAAGTGTTGAAACTATTTCTGCAGCTTCGGGACGCAGTGTGTCCGAGAGCACTATGATACCGATGCAAATATCGTCATAAGCAACCATAACCGTCGCTTTACCATGCGAATGAAACTCTGTGAGTTTGTTGTTTATTTCATCAGTAATTTTTATTTTAGAATCAACTAAAAATTTGCTGTTGCCACAAAAGACGTTTTTCTCACCGATTTTAGCCGCTACACCCTTGCCGACGTACATTTTAAAAGAGGAAATATCATATACGTTTGCTCCTCGCTTTTTAGCGTAATTTACGATAGCTTTTCCTATAGGATGCTCACTTTTTGACTCGGCGGAGGCAGCATAAGACAATATTGTCTCGTCGCTGATTGCAGGGCTTGACGGAAATATGTCACAAACCTCAAGTGTTCCGTACGTAAGTGTACCTGTTTTATCAAAAACAATGGTATCTGCATTGCTCATTTGTTCAAGGGCTGCTCCGGATTTTATTATTATGCCTTGCTTTGTCGCTTGCCCTATGGCAGCCATAATGGCAGTCGGTGTGGCAAGAACAAGAGCGCATGGGCAAAATACAACAAGCACAGTTACGGCGCGAACAACATCTTGAGTTACTATACCCGCAATAATCGCAATCAATAAAGCAACAGGAACAAGCCAACTTGCGCATTTATCAGTAATGCGGGCAATAGGAGCCTTCTTGTTTTCGGCTTCTTCGACCAAGTGTATAAGTTTTTGAAGAGAACTGTCTTTGCCGACTTTAGTTGCTCTGATATCAATTGAACCAAAGCAGTTCACTGTACCGCAAAAAACAAAGTCACCTACTATTTTGTCTGCCGGTATGGATTCACCTGTCATTATAGATTGATCGACAGAGGTTTCACCGTTTATAATTACTCCGTCAACAGGAATGACTTCCCCCGGAAGGATGCGAAGTATATCTTCTTTGCATATACTTTCTGCATTAACTATTGTTTCTTTGTTATCTTTAATTATCCTGCCTTGTGTGGGAGTTACATTAATAAGGCTTCTCAATCCTCTTTTTGCTCTTGATGTTGTTAAATCCTCAAGTATTTCGCCCAGAGCCATTATAAAAGCAACCTCTCCTGCGGCAAATAAATCTCCGATAATTATAGCTGCAATCATTGCAAATGAAATTAAAAGAGCAGACGATATTTTGCTTATGCCTTTATTATAAATAATTTTGCGTACCGCTGAATACAATAAGGGTAAGCCGCAGATGAATATGGTTATCCACGCCACGTCAAAAGGTATTTTAAAAGACATTTTATTAAAAATAAAACTCAAAACCAAAAAAACTCCGCCTGTTAAAATGAGCGGCACAGAGCTAAGAAAAGTAATAATTTTTTTTATCATACACAAAACCTCCAATTTGTTGACATTAATAATAAAACAAGGCATAATATGTTTGCTACAAAACAAACTGTTTTGTATTGCTGATTATATGTAGATGTTTCTTTATTATCAATAAGCAATATTTGCAGTTTGTTCGATAAAGAACAGTTTTCAAAACTTGTTCGAGAAAGGTGTCTTTATAATAATGGACAGGAGACAAAAGAAAACACGAGAAGCAATATTCAGTGCTTTTACACAACTATTATCTGAGAAAAATTACAATCAGATATCAGTACAAGATATTATTGATGCGGCAGACATAGGAAGAACAACGTTCTATGCGCATTTTGAAACAAAAGATTTTTTGTTGAAAGACTTGTGCGAAGAACTCTTCGATCATATCATTGATACGGCAATGGGAATGCCGAAAGGTCAGTCTTATTATGCATGTGATTTTGATAACGACTCGGTTTTTTTACATTTGACTTATCATTTACAGGAAAATGACAGAAATATTTTAGAATTACTGTCTTCTCAAAATAACGATATATTTTTGCGTTACTTTAAACAGAATCTAAAAGTTTTGGTTATATCACAATATGCTGATAAAGGAGTGCTAAAAAGCTCCGGTTTGCCTGAGGAATTTCTTGTAAACCACATTTCTTCCTCTTTTGTAGAAACAGTATATTGGTGGTTATCCGGCAAGATGAAAGAAACACCTGAAGAAATTACAAGATATTTTTTGGCTACAATTGAACCCATACTAAAAACATAAGGAGAGTTGACTATGCATTATAAATATAAAACAAAGGACACGTGTTCTCAATTAATTAGTTTTGATATTGATGGAAACGTTATTACCAATATAGAGTTCTACGGAGGATGTAATGGTAATTTGAAAGCGATTTCAAAATTGCTTGAGGGCGCCACTGTAGAATATATAGAGGAAAAGCTGCGCGGAAATACATGTGGCAGACGTCCCACGTCATGTGCCGACCAATTAGCAAAAGCAGTAAGAGAAGCTTATGATAGACAAAAATAGGAGCAGCATGGGTAAAAATAAATTAGTAACCTTTTTAAAACGTGAAAAAGAAGAAACGTCTATATTGCTTCGGAATATTCCGGCAACTGTCGTTACACTTTTCGTTGTAAGTGTAATAAGCATGAACTTGCTTGCAAACAAGACACTCGTGCAGACAAAATGGATAGCGCTTGACGGCGGTATATTAATATCGTGGCTGTCATTTATGTGCATGGATATCATAACGAAGTTTTTCGGACCAAAGGCCTCAAACAAGATAGCCATACTTGCATCCGGCATAAATCTGCTTACGTGCTTAATTTTTTATGTAGCAAGCATAATTCCCTCAAACGCGGCTGACTACACTGCTCTCAACGAAACGCTTGGCGGCACGTGGTTTATTCTTGCGGGAAGTACGATTGCGTTTATAGCTTCTGCGTTTATTAATAATTTTCTCAATTGGACGATAGGAAAGGCATTTAAAAATAACCCCGACGGAAAGGCGGCATTCGCCGCGCGCACATACATATCGACTTTTGTAGGACAGTTTTTAGATAATTTTATATTTTCTGTAATTGTTTTTGTGCTTTTTGCACCTATATTTTGGGACGGCTTCAATTGGACCGTGCTGCAGTGCGCGATGTGCGCCCTGACGGGTGCAGTGGCGGAGCTTATAATGGAAATAATTTTCTCGCCAATAGGATATAAAATTGCAAATAAATGGAGAAAACAATCTGTAGGACAAGAATACATTGCATACATGAGCAAGGAGAAAAAGTGATATGAAAGTATTGATAACGGGCACATCGCAAGGAATAGGCAAGGCAATTGCAGAGATTTTTTTGAATAGAAATCACATTGTAATAGGTATTGACAGACGACCTTCGGCAATAAACGATGATAAATATACTCATTATATGCTTGATGTAAGAGAAACAGACAAGCTGCCTCAGATAGACGGTGTAAACATTCTTATAAACAATGCAGGCACACAGAATGAAGATGATATTGATACAAATTTAAAAGCACTTATCAAAATAACAGAAAGATATGCCCTGCAAAGAGAGATACGTTCCGTATTAAATATTGGCTCCGCAAGCGCACATACGGGCTCGGAATTTCCGGAATATTGCGCAAGTAAAGGCGGCGTGGTGGCGTACACAAAAAATGTGGCACTCCGCGTTGCAAAATACGGCGCGACTTGCAACAGCCTTGACCCCGGGGGCGTGCTGACACCTTTAAATGAATGTGTTATCAGCGACCCTGCACTTTGGGCGCAGATAATGAACGAAACGCCGCTCAAAAAATGGGCGACGCCTGAAGAAATTGCTGAATGGGCATATTTTTTAACAGTAACAAACACTTTCTGCACAGGGCAGAGCATTGTTGTTGACGGGGGAGAGTCCATTAACAACAGATTTATATGGAAGGAATGTTAAAAAGACCATTTAATTGCCAGAGTGTTCCGTTTAGTTTATAAATTGTAATGGCGCAATTGCCGAGATTAACACTTTGACGCGGTAAGTAAAGACCCGTAACGATGTCGAGCATGGCGCGCATCCAACCGGCATGACAAAAAACAGCAACAGTGTTGTATTTTGAATTTTCCAATTGTTTCATAAAAAGGGATATTCTGGAAATGAAATCGTCTCTTGATTCGCCGCCAAAATCGCTATAGCCGATTTTGGCAGTTATTTTTTTTGTTTCCTTTGATATGTCAGAATGCGGAGTATTTGACAAAGAACCAACATTTATTTCTCTTAAAAGCTTAGATTCTTCGTAAGAATAACCGGGCAGAGCGATATCGGCAGTTTTTTTTGCGCGCTTAAGGTCACTTGTAAACACTTTGTCAAAGTGTACGTTTTTTAAAAATTCACCGGCTTTTTTTGCATCTTCAATACCCTTTTCGGTAAGAGGTGTGTCGTACCAACCGGTAAGTCTGATGTTTAAATTAGTTTCACTCTCACCGTGCCTAATAAAATAGATAAGCATATTATTCCTCTCTTCGTGCAAAGCCTTTGTACAAATGAACTATGTTTATGTCTTCGTCCATATCGAGACCGTGTGAACCGCAATTGTCGTCTATCTCGTGGCAACCATGATCCATTGCAAAACCTACAAGTGTATTGTGATTCTTCCAATGTTCTTCTACCAAACGGCATATTACCGCGAAAATATGGCTGTTAAGACGAATTTCGGCAAGAGCTTCAGGACTCTCCGGCCCTTGCTTGTGCATTATTTTATCGTAATTGCCATTATATATAACAATAACGTCGTGCTTATCTTCTAAAATAACCTGCATTGTTTTGGCGTTAACATCTTCTATATCTCCTGTTTCGAATTGGTAGTAATCCATATCGCGTTCTAAGTATATTCTGCTTAGACTGCTTCTGCTATACGTTATTAAAGCAGGTTTTTTGCCGGCTCTTATTAAAGCATCAAAAAAAGTATCTATTGTAATAACGGGTTTTTCGTATTTTTGAATGCCGTGAACTTCCGGCTGCGTACCCGTATACATTGTGCCGAAACAAACGGGTGTGACTGAAGGCATTACAGTTGAAAGTGGCACTTCAATATCAGTATTATTTGTAACCGATTCAAAAAAATGAGGATATTTTTCATATATCCACTGTGCAATTGCATCGGGATTGTACATTATTATACGGTCGGCTTTTTCGCTATTAAAAATTTTGTCTACTTATCCGGCAAGGTCGCTGTTTTTTGGTGCGGCTTCTTGCGACGCCGGGATTCCCAAGGCGTACGTAAGAGCGGCGCATATCGTGTCAAGTGAGTTAGGATTATGCATTTTCTCATTCTCCTTTTGAATTATGTTTACAAAAAGTATACTATTACGCATCTTTAAAATCAACGGAAAAATCAGCGGCATCAGCAAATTTTCCGTATTGACTGTAGGGCGTAAAACGAGTATAATGCAATATACCCTATGGGGGTATGTAAAAAGGCAGAACGGGAGCATTACATGAACAATAATTGTAACAATTGCAGCAAGAAAAAAGAACGCGCCTCGGAGGAATATCAGAAGCTTATAAACAGGCTTAACAGAATTGAAGGCCAGGTTCGAGGAGTAAAAGGAATGGTTGAAAATGACGCATACTGTACTGATATTCTTATACAGGTGAGCGCTATAAAAGCGGCGTTAGATGGTTTTAATAAGGAACTTCTGGGCAATCACATACGAACATGTGTTGCAGATGATATACGCCGTGGCAATAATGACACGGTAGATGAGCTTGTGGAGACTCTTCAAAAACTGATGAAATAAGGCGGTGAAAAAATGGACGAGAAAAGAGAAAATAAGTATTCTGTAACGGGTATGAGCTGCGCGGCTTGCAGTGCGCGAGTTGAAAAGGCAGTGTCTTCGGTAGAGGGTGTAGAATCGTGTACGGTGAATTTGTTGACTAATTCTATGCAAGTTGAAGGTACTGCGGGCAGTGAGGATATAATAAACGCTGTGGTGGCTGCCGGATACGGTGCGTCGCTTGCTTCGGGTAATACTAAAGCGCATACAGCAAATAATGCGAAATTTAAAGATACTGACACACCTTTTTTGAAAAACCGTTTGTGGGTGTCTGTTGTGCTTCTTGCAGTTCTTATGTACGTGTCGATGGGGCATACAATGCTTGACTTGCCACTGCCGCACTTTTTGGCGCACGAGCCTTTGTATATTGGGCTGATACAGATGGTTTTAGCCGCTTGCGTTATGATAATTAATAAAAAATTCTTTATAAACGGCGTTAAGGGGCTGATTCACAGGGCACCGAACATGGATACACTTGTTGCCATGGGTTCTTTTGCTGCTTTCGGGTATAGTGTTTACGTAGTTTTTGCTACGAAAAGTTTACACGGCCTCTACTTTGAGTCTGCGGCAATGATTTTGACGCTTATAACTGTAGGCAAAATGCTTGAATCGAGAGCAAAAGGGAAAACCACGAGTGCCCTCGAAAGCTTAATGAAACTTGCACCTAAGACAGCGATTGTAGTGCGAGATGGCATAGAGCAGCAGATTTCCGTAGAAGAAATGAAAAAAGGCGACGTGTTTATAGTGAAACCGGGAGAGCAGATACCCGTTGACGGTGTTGTGCTTGAGGGAAGAAGCGCTGTGAATGAAGCTGCACTGACGGGAGAAAGCATACCGGCAGATAAAGAAGTTGGCGATAAAGTTTCATCCGGCACTATGAATGAATCGGGATTCTTGAGGTGCGAAGCAGTGAGTGTGGGTGAGGATACTACGCTTTCACAAATCATAAAAATGGTAAGTGATGCATCTGCAACAAAGGCTCCAATCGCAAAAGTTGCCGACAAAGTTTCGGGTGTGTTTGTTCCGATTGTAATAGTAATTGCGATTGTGACATTGATTATATGGTTGATTGTAGGAAAAAGCTTTGGGTTTGCGATTGCAAGAGCTATTTCTGTGCTTGTTATAAGCTGTCCGTGTGCGTTGGGACTTGCAACACCGGTTGCGATAATGGTTGGTACGGGAAAAGGTGCTAAAAATGGTATTCTTTTCAAAACGGCAACTTCACTGGAACAGGCAGGTAAGACACAGATTGTAGCGCTTGACAAGACGGGTACCATAACGCAGGGAAATCCTACTGTTGTTGGAGTTTTCCCGTGTGAAGGGTTTGATGAGCGGGAGTTAATGACAATTGCGGCATCTCTTGAAAAGAACAGTGAACATCCTCTTGCAAAGGCAATAATGAAAAAGTCAACAGAAGATGGGATTGAGTGGCTGCAAGTGTCGGATTTTGAAATATTCCCCGGTAACGGACTTGTGTGTAAAGTTGAAAATGAGGTGCTTTGCGGCGGTAATTTGAGCTTTGTTGAGAATAAGGCAAAAATTGCTGTGGAAAAGAAAGAACTTGCTGCTGAAATAGCCAAGGAAGGAAAAACTCCGCTCTTTTTTGTTAAGAATGATGTGCTTGCAGGCATAATTGCCGTTGCTGATGTCATAAAGGAAGATAGCATCGAAGCTGTTAAAGAGCTTCATCACATGGGAATAAAAGTTGTCATGCTTACGGGTGATAATGAACGTACAGCGAAAGCCATAGGCAAACAAGTCGGTGTCGATGATATAATCGCCGGAGTTCTTCCTGATGGTAAAGAGGAAGTTATCAAGAATCTGCAAAAGCAAGGCAAAGTTGCTATGGTGGGAGATGGTATAAATGATGCGCCTGCTTTGACGCGCGCCGATACGAGTATTGCGATAGGGGCGGGATCGGACATTGCAATAGATGCGGCGGATATTGTGCTTGTTAAAAATCGTTTATCGGACGTACCGGCCGCAATAAAATTGAGCAGGGCGACGATTCACAATATTCACATGAATTTGTTCTGGGCGTTTATATACAATATAATAGGTATTCCATTGGCGGCAGGAGCGTGGTATCATTTACTCGGTTGGGAATTAAATCCTATGTTTGGTGCTGCGGCAATGAGCTTGTCAAGCTTTTGTGTTGTAAGTAACGCTTTGAGACTTAATTTCGTTAAAATGTACAGTTATAAAACGATGAAAAATGATAATAAGAAAGATGAGGTAGAAGAAATGAAAAAAACAATGACAATTGAAGGCATGATGTGCGGCCATTGTGAGGCAAGAGTTAAAAAATGTCTTGAAGAAATATCGGGTGTTGCCGAAGCTAACGTGAATCATAAGAAAAACAGTGCGGTTGTTACGTTGACAGAAGACGTTAGCGACGACGTTTTGAAAAACACTGTTGAAGCACAAGGCTATACAGTAAGAGAAATAAAATAAATATTGTTATGTTTGATCAAAAAGATTGCGACAATTGCATGTATTATGAGTTTGATGAAGCCATGGAGGCATATATATGCACCGTATATATGGATGAAGACGAGATGGCAAGATATGTGCAGTATAAAAACAAAAGGTGTCCCTATTTCAGAACGGGAGATGAATATCAAATTGTTAAAAAGCAAATGTGAAAATTGCAGAGAAAAGCTGTATATGCTTGGTGTTGACGGTGGAGGCACCAAAACAGAGTTTTTGCTTTTTTGCAGTGATGGCACACAAATCAAACGAATCGTGTTGGGCTGCTCAAATCCTAACGTTGTCGGCATTGAAAAATGTGCGCAGCTTTTGAAGTGCGGCATTGACGAAATGCTTGGTGTATATCCGCAAATAAAGGCGGTTTACATAGGCGCGGCAGGCTTTTTGCTTGGAAATAATGCAGAAACTATAAAAAAAGAGCTTGAAAGTTATTATGACGGACGTTTTGATATGATAATTCAATGCAAAACAGACGTGCTGAATGTAATTGCTTGTGCGGATTTACAGAAAACAGACTGCATGGCCGTTATTTGCGGTACGGGTTTTTCTGTAGTTATTAAAGAAAAAGATATTATTAAAACCTCTGCCGGTTGGGGATATCTTGTAAATAAATGGGGAAGCGGCTTTGATGTTGGCAGAGATGGCTTGTACTATGCATTGATGGATACAGAAGGTATTGGAGAAACAACTCTGATTACAGAAATTATCAAAGATAATTACGGTGAGGACATTTATGCTGTGCTTCGAGACGTTTACTCTAAAGGACAATCGTACGTAGCCGGTTTTGCAAAAATTGTATTTGAAGCCTATTTAAAGGGTGACGTTACGGCTAAAAAAATAATAGAGGATAATGCGGCCTGTGTTGCAAAAATAATTAACCAAGTAAGTAAAATACATCCAAATATTACACAAATTGTATTATCCGGCGGATTGTTTGCAAACAGCACTATTTACGCAGATTTGGTTAAAAAGAATATTGCAGGCAACCTAGTGGCTACGGTAATTGAGTTTCCGCAGATTTATGGAGCGTGTCTTGAAAGTGCGCGAATGTGTGGTGTAAACACCAAAATCATTAAAGAAAATTTTGTTGAAGAATACAGAAAGTGGGATAAATGATGCTTAAAACTGAGATGCGTAATCCGCGTACAATGCATATTGATAAAATGGCGACAGAAGAAATGGTTGATACTATGATTTCCGAAAGCTACAATGCCATAAAAGCTGTAGAGGGTGCGCATAAGGAAATTGCCGAAGCAGTAGACGTTTTAAGTGAGGCAATTGCAAAAGGCGGGCGACTGCTGTACATAGGAGCCGGTACGTCCGGTAGGTTAGGCGTGCTCGATGCTTCCGAATGTCCGCCTACTTTCGGTGTGTCGCCGGAGCTTGTAAAGGGTATTATTGCAGGTGGCAATGAATGTATGTTTAAAGCGTCCGAAAATGCTGAGGATATGGCTGCTGCCGGGGAGAGGGATATTGTTGCAAATAATGTTTGCGAGAAGGATGCTGTTGTGGGAATCTCGGCTGCAGGTGGTGCTAAATATGTGATTTCGGCTTTGAAAAAGGCTAAAGAAGCCGGCGCCGCAGTAATTGGTGTTGCTTGTAATAAAGACGTGCCGATTATGGATGTTTGTGACATTTTTGTTTGTGCAGATACGGGTCCTGAGGTTATTACGGGGTCTACGAGGCTTAATGCCGGTACTGCACAGAAGATTATTCTTAATATTTTTTCTACGTGCACAATGATTAAAAGCGGACACGTGTATGAAAATCTTATGATTAATTTAAAAGGGAGCAATCAAAAGCTTGCGGGTAGACAAGTGAGGATTGTGGCGGAGGCTTGCCATATTGATGAAGACGAGGCAGCAACGCTTTTGAAGGAAAATGATTTTGTGATAAGAAGAGCTATTGAGGCTTACAAGGAGAAAAGTAAATGAGAATCAGAACGTTTCGCGCAGAAGATATTAATGCTGTTGTTGATTGTTGGAATGCTGCATTATCGCATGATACTGTAACAAGGGAGGAATTTATCAAAAAAATGCTTTTGGACAGCAATTTTGTCGCTGAAGGATTTTTTATTGTACATGATGATAGCGATTTTGATTCTGTTTTAGGCTTTATAAATTGTGTGTATAGGCGTGTGCCTATTGATGCTTACAGCGGGCTTGAAGATGATAACGGATGGATTTCGGCTTTCGCAGTGAATGATTGCACGCGTTTTCAAAAAATTGGAAATATGCTGATTGATGAAGCAGAAAAATATTTTGCTGAATTTGGCAAAAAAAATATTAGTACGGGTTATTATCCTGTTTATTTTTATCAAGGAGTATCTGAGGAGCATTGTAAAAAGTATATATCGCTTTTTGAGTCAAGAGGCTACAGATGTACGCCGTCTTTGGCAAGAGAGCTTTATCTTTCGACATATGTTTCGCCGTGCGATATTATGCAAAAAAAGAAATCTTTAGAAGAAGAAAGTATTTATATAGGCCCTATGGAGGATAAATATATATTGTCTTTAATTGACTCGCAAGAACCTTTTAATAACATAAGTATGGCGTTTGAGTTTAAAAGCCGATTGGCAGACCTTGATTACGGACGTATACGAATTGCTGCTAAAAACGGAAAGGTTATAGGCGTGTGCGTGTTTGGCGACCCGTATGGATCTATGGAGCGTTTTGGACCTTTTTCTGTAGACAGTAATTATCAAGGAAAGGGAATTGGTAAAGTTTTACTTAATGACTGCCTGACAGAAATGAAAAACCGCAATCTTCAAAAAGCATGGATGCAATGGACACCTCTTCAGGGCGCTGCGGACTCACTTTACAAAAAAGCAGGATTTAAGATTACAAAAACATACATAACATTCTCCAAAAATATATAATTACAGTTGTTTACAAGGAGCATTCGAGATGACATACAAGCCCGGTATTGAAAATTTGATTTCTGTACATCACGTATTGAAAAATAAAAAGTTGGGATTGCTTACAAATCCTTCAGGTGTTGATTCTGATTTGAAATCCACAATAGATATATTGAGAAACAAATACAGCGTGGTTAAATTGTTTGCTCCGGAGCATGGTATAAGAGCAGAACGACAGGCAGGGGAAAAAGTAGATTCATATATAGACGAGAGTAGCGGCTTAGAAGTGATTTCCGTATACGGTGAAAAGTTTGAAAACTTGCCGCCTGAAGTAGAATGTATGGTATATGACATTCAAGATGTGGGTGCGAGACACTACAGCTACTTATATTTGCTTGGCAGAATTATGGAAAAATGTGCAAAGCAAAGGATACCGCTTGTAATATGCGATAGATTCAACCCGCTGGGGTTAAAAAAGGTAGAGGGAAATGTGTTTGACAATGCTTTTAGCAGTGATGTGGGCGGATATTCTCTTGCGACTCGTTATGGTATGACGGTAGGCGAATTTGCAACATATATAAACGCTGAATTTTGCATTGGTTGCGAGCTTCACGTGGCGCGTTGCATCGGACTTACGCGTGATATGGACTATAGACAGATTAATACGCATTGGGTGTTGCCGAGCCCGAATATACCGACTTTTGATACTGCGCTGTGTTATGCGGGAACCGTTTTGTTTGAGGGCACCAATGTATCGGAGGGTAGAGGTACCACAAAGCCTTTTGAATATATAGGGGCACCGTGGATGAAGCATACCGAGATTGCCAAAAAAATGAGAGAGTGTAATATTGTGGGTGCTGATTTTGCTCCGGTGTGTTTTACACCGATGTTTTCTAAATATAAAGGGGAATTGTGTAAGGGTATACAGATTTTTATTACAGATTATGATAAATTTGAGCCGTATCGTTGTGGATTGATGATGCTTGATGCTATACGAAAAACTAATAGTGAGTTTGAATTTTTGACGAGTAACGGTACATCGTTTTTTATAGATAAATTGGCGGGAACTGATGAAATCAGAAAATATGAGTTTAAACCTGAGGAGTATATAAAAAAGCAGGTGGCGAATGTAGCTTTGTTTAAAAAACGTGCAGAAAAATATCAAATGTATTTTTAAAAACAAAAAGCTTTAATATATGCTTGATTTTAATACGGCAGCAAAGTAAAATACAATAAAAGCATTTCATGAGGAGAGAGAAATGGAAAAGAAACACTACCGCCGACAAGCAGAAATCTCGATATTTTTATTATTTGGTGAAGTGCCTAATTGTATTATTGTGTTTTTTTTGGCATTATCCACAAGATCTCTCATTGTTTATGCTGATTTAATTGATAGCTTGAGTTTGCTTTTGAGAACTTTTTGCATGTTGATTCTTTCAAAAAAACTTCGTAAGGATTTAAAATTTGAATATAATTACGGCGTGGGTAAAATAGAAGCGTTAGTTTCATTAGCGCTCGACTTTTTACTGTTGTTGAGTGTGGGTTTAATGATATTCTTTGCTGTAACGGACATTGTAGATCCGCAGCAACCAAGCGAAACTATCGGGATTGCCGTTTTGTTTAAGGTACTTTGTGTGGCTCTTGATTTTGTCGTATTTTGGAAACAATATAGATTGTGCAAACAGTCAGACAGTTTTATATTAAAATCGGAGCTTTCTGTTAGGATTAAAAGTCTCGTGTTCGATTTGATATCGTTCTTTGCTTTGTTGTTTGTCTATTTATTTAGAGATAATAGATTCATTTGGTATTTCTCATCAATATTCTGTATTGGACTATCTGTATATCTTATTACAACGGTAGTTTTGCGCATGCGTGTTGCAGTAAAAGAAGTTTTGGACAAAACGGCTGACGAGAATATTCAAAAAGCTGTTTTAAAAACAATAACGGCAAATTATGATAAATATGACGAGTTTAAAGGAATAAAATCAAGAGTTGCAGGCGGTGTGATTTTTATTGAATTAGAGCTCGGCTTTGATGATAAAACAACAGTTGTTGAAGTGCAGCAACTTGTTAATGATATTCATGAATTGCTCAAGGAGGAAATACCGGAATGCAAAGTATCTGTAAACATAGAAAACAAGTGAGGGGATTTTAGATGAAGAAAATTATGATGCGTAATGTTTTTTTGAGTTTGTTTGTTGTATAGAAAAGGTATATATGGTATAGTGTATGAAAAGCGTAAAGATTTGATGTGACAGGAACTGTTTTGAGGGGTCTGGAGCAATTACGACTGGAGGTAAAGAGAAATAATGAAAACTTTAAAACTAATAAAAAATATCGTTGTAACTATGAATTTTGTTGTGGCTGTTATTTATGCGGTTCTAGCTATTACAGGTAACTTAGTTGGTGCTTTGTTACCTATATTTTCTGTTTTGCTAATTGCGTTCGCGACTGCAACGATGGCGCTGTCGATATATGTTGCTTTGGCTAATAACAAAAAAACAAAAAAATGATATAAATCGCAGGGATTAAAATAAAATAAAATACACTACCCTTCAAAGAATATAAAGTTATCGTCACGGGAAACTTCCGTAAATCCTGCTTTTTTTATCATACGTTCTGAAGCGGTATTTTGATGAAAGCATTTCATTTTTACAGTTTTAGCTCTTAATATATTTTTTGCGTAATTATTCATGGCAACAACAGCACAGGAAGCGATGCCTTTTCCTTGGAATTCCCGCAAAAGACGTATTCCCAATTCTACATTACCGAACACATCAAAATTATGAAAGACACCTTCTCCGGCAAAAACACCATTTACTCTTACAGCCAAAGAATATTCTTCCTTTTTCTTCTTCATAAGTTCTGCAAAATCTATGAAATACTGCGCAGTAACATCAATAGGTGCATCTTCCTTGTAGTCATATCCCCAATATTTGTTATTATCATCATCTGTATAAAGCCTCATAAAAGCCTCGGCATCAGCAGACGTTATTTCGTCCAAAAAAACATTCGCATTTTCCTCAGAACAGATTCTCACGGGCGCATTTATCTCGTCAAATAAAGTGTTAACTTCAACCCAATATTTATTTTTAATTTCAATAGGATGGTACTGAAGCTTTGAAATCCTAAGCCCTTCCTTTCCCATATCATCCTCGCGGTTAATAAAACACACCTCATCGTCTGTGTTGTGTAGGGCAAATTCTTTTACAATCACCTGATACGCTCCGATGTATTCGCGATTTGCTTTTTCGATACACACGTACAACGTATTACCACGCTTTTCTCCTATTGCTACGGAAATCACTTTCTCGCCACAAGTTATGAAGCCACCTACCACGGAGCTAAACTCAAAGAAAACATCCAGAAAACTAATATCAAGATTAAGCTCATCAAGAGCATCATCACTTTGAAATTGATTTTGGTCACGTAAATCAATCAAAAAATTTTTCACTGCAGAAATATTATCACGAGTTATTTGATGATATTGGTAATTTCCGTACAGAGAAATGAACTTATTAATATGATTGCGCTGCCCGGCGAACTTTTTGCCTTTAAAAAAACGCATATCTTCGGCGTTATAAACATAATCACTCCAACATCTGTCATAACAGACTTTGGTTTTGACGTAACGCGCAGAAATAATATTTGCTTCATCAATGGTTAGATTTGAAAAACAAAGAGGCACAGCTTTTTTTGCGCAATAACTTTCAATATACGCAAAAACAATTTCCGGATTTTTACCAACAGGCATATAAAAACGAAAATCGTTCTCGTCAGAAGCAGAACACTCTTTGATTATTAATGTATCGTCGATAAAACAGTATTCACGAGGGTAATAATTTCGCCACATAAAGAAATTAGGACATGTTAGATCAGAAAAATCTTTTTCATACATGTCTAAGTAGGGCTTTATAGAAAGAATATCTTCTGTTGTTTCAATACGTTTAAACATCATTCAAACGCCTCCTTGCATATTATGACATTTTGGCTGATAAAATTCAATTGCAATTTAACAGATTTAAAGTATAATGCGATAATAAGAGGCAAAAAAACACCAAAAAATTTATAAAATGGGAATCGTGATGAAAATGGAAATTAGTGATATTGTTATTAAGCAAAGAGAATATTTTAACAGTGGAGCGACGCTGCCTGTGAAATTTAGAAAGGAAGCTTTAAGGAAGCTCTATATTTCCGTACAAAAACACGAGAGCGAAATACAAGAGGCATTAAAAGCCGATTTAGGGAAAAGCAGCTTCGAAAGCTATATGTGTGAAATAGGTATGGCTCTTAGCGAAATAAGCCATATGATTAAAAAAATAAAAAAATATGCGGCACCAAAACGTGTTCACACACCAATTGCTCAATTTGCGTCAAAAAGTTATATTCAGCCGACTCCCTATGGAAACGTTTTAATTATGAGCCCGTGGAACTATCCGTTTTTATTGTCAATTGGGCCGTTGGTGGACGCTATAGCAGCAGGTGATACAGCAGTAGTTAAACCGAGTGCTTATTCGCCCGCCACAAGTGAAGTTGTTAAAAAAATAATAACCGAGTGCTTTCCTACGGAATACATTGCTGTCGTTACGGGGGGAAGGCGTGAAAACGCGGATTTGCTCGGACAGAAATTTGATTTTATTTTTTTTACAGGAAGTCAGTCTGTAGGCAAGGAAGTACTAAGACATGCGGCTGAAAACTTAACTCCTGTTGTGCTGGAACTTGGGGGCAAAAGCCCATGTATAGTAGACGATACCGCGAAAATCAAGCTTGCGGCAAAAAGAATTGTATTCGGTAAATTCTTGAACTGTGGGCAGACGTGCGTGGCTCCGGATTATATTTTGTGTGACAAGCGTGTAAAAAATGAACTTATAGGGGAACTTTGTGCAGAGATTACACGGCAATTTGGGGAAAAACCGCTTGATAATGAAAATTATGGGAAAATAATAAATGAGAAGCATTTTGAACGTATATGCAATCTTGTGGATTATGATAAGGTGGTATTTGGAGGAAAAACGGATAAAGCTAATAATAAAATTGCACCGACAGTAATGGATAACGTCAATTTTGATGATAAAGTAATGCAAGAAGAAATTTTTGGCCCTGTTTTGCCGGTTTTGACTTTTGAAAAATTTGATGAAGTTTTTGAATTGCTAAGAGATAGGCAAAAACCGTTGGCGTTATATCTTTTTTCTGAGAATAAAAGGCATATCAAGTATGTTACAGAAAGGCTTCGCTATGGCGGAGGCTGTATAAACGATACGATTATACATCTTGCAACAACTGAAATGGGCTTTGGAGGTGTAGGTGAAAGTGGTATGGGACAGTATCACGGTAAAGCCGGCTTTGATGCTTTTTCTCACACAAAAAGCATAGTCCACAAGAAAACGTTTATAGACCTGAATATGCGTTATCAACCGTACGGGAAATCCGTATACGGTAAACTTGTGAGATTTTTCCTGAAATGAGAAAATTTACCTTTTTTGAATATTAATTATAACGTACTCTGCAGGAGCAGATGTTTTTATGGGATAATTCCATCCTGCAACACCTGACGTGACTAATGCTTGCATTGTGCCGATTTTTGTAAGACCGTAATTTGCGTCATTGATTTTGAAAATAGCATCAATAATATTTACAGGCCAAAGCTGCCCTCCGTGAGTATGTCCTGATAAGAGCAAATCCGTGCCGGCCTCTGCATTTTCGACGTATTCACATGGTTTGTGGTCTAACGTTAGTATAAAATTGTCTGTATCTACTTTTTCTGTTAATTGTTTAATAGAAGCACGGGAGGCTTCTTTGCTGAAACCATCGTCATTTCTGCCGATTATTGTGAAATCATCATTTATATTATAAATCTCATCTTTAAGAATTTTTATGTTGTTGCTTTGAATTGCATTGATAAGCTCAGATTCAGAAAACTCACCGCGCATCAATGAGTGGGGGCGGTCGTGATTTCCGTACACGTAAAAAACGCCGTAATTGCTTTTGATTTTACCGAAGGCTTCAAAAGCAAAATTCATTTGTTCCTTTGTTGTGCTGTCGTCTACAATGTCGCCGCAAAGAATTACCATATCTGTATTTTGCTTGCTTAAATCATCACAAAGCTCAATTAACGCGTTATCGTCAAGAGAAACTCCGTAGTGAACATCGGCAAGCAAAGCAACCTTGTATCCGGAGCCGCGAATGGATTTGTCTGTATATATTGTGTAACTTGTGCACACTATGTTATGCATATTAATGTAACCGATGATAAGAACAATAACTGTTAATAAGATAGGGAGTATTCCGCTGCCGTAAGCTTTTTTCCATATTTTAAAACCATCAAGGAATCGTTTCTTGAAAAACAATTTTAATAGAAAATTAATCAGCATGAAAAGCAACGCAAAAATGAAAAAGTATAGGACAACAGGAATACCTAAGCTTTTTATAGAATAGCAAGAAGCACCAAAACATATTGACAGTGCATATAAAACGATTTTAGTTTTGTTTTTTTCGGTAGAAATGCCAAAAGTGATGCACATGCGTTTTAAATAATGATACATGAACAAGGCTATTAAGAAAATTATAGGTGTTAATAAAATATACATTTTCCACATATGTTGCAGTATACACTCAGAATAATAAAACAGCAAGAAAAAATTGTATTTTGTTTTTGCGTATAGTATAATGGGATTACGCAAAAAAATAATTCAAACAATGGGGATGTTTTATGAAAAGATATATTTCTTTTTTGTTGGTAATTTGTATAGGGGTAATATGTATGGCAGGTTGTAAAGGCAAAACAGAAAGCCGCGTTCTTTTTGATAAGGATAAAGAATACAGGATTTTATTTATTGGAAACAGTTTTACTGATTATAATAACCTTGCGAATGATATTTTTAAACCTTTGTGTGAAGCAGCAGGATATAATGTTGTGGTAGATACCGTAACAAGAGGCGCATACATATTGGAGCTTTTTGCAAATTCGGCAGATGATAAAGGCGCATTGGTCGATCAGCATTTGCAGGAGCACAAATATGACGTTGTTATCTTGCAAGAACAAAGTAACAGACCTATCTCCGATTATGAGAGCTTTAGAAGAGGCGTTCATGGACTTGCGGAGAAAGTTAAGGAAAACGGAGCAGACCTTTATTTATATGAAACATGGGGATATAAAACAGGCAACCAAAGTTTAGCTTCATTTGGAGGCAGTACAGCGGAAATGGCGAGAAGACTTTCAAACGCGTATATGAAAGTCGCTAAAGAAGTAGACGCTAAAATTATACATGCGGGAATTGCAATGCTTGATGTTTATGTTAATCACAAAGACGACATAGAACTTTATCAGCCCGATCTTTACCATCCGAGTTATGAGGGCAGCACGTTGGTCGCATACACCATGCTCAGCACGATATTCGGTGTGGACGTTCGAAATGTCGATTATTCATCAGGCTCAAGAATGCGTGATAAGATTATGAAACAGGCAGCGTATGATGCCGCTATAGCGCAAAAATATATTATATGAGTAAAATATTGCGTCTTGAAAATTCATCGCGTATTTCTTGAAGCACGCGCTTCTTGTCGGCAGACCATTTAGGCGCTATTAAAAGTTGCTTTGGTGCGTCGCCGGTTATGCGGTGAAGAACAGTGTTTTCAGGCAGACAGAGTACACATTTGCAAAGAGCATCTATGTACTCTTTTTTTGTTAATGCGTTAAAATTTCCGTCATTGTAAAAAACTTCCAGATCTGTATCTTTAAGGATATGCAGAAGCTGCAGCTTTACGCCGTGGCTGCCTGCCTCTCCTATGTATTTTGCCGTTTCCTGCATCATAAGCTGATTTTCACCGGGCAGACCGAGTATCATGTGAGTTATAATGTGGACGCCCGCTTTATGGAGCGCACTAACAGCATCATCGTATACGCGAAGCTCGTATCCGCGCCTTATAAAATCGGCTGTTTTACCG
The DNA here is from genome assembly GCA_017622825.1 of Clostridia bacterium. Classification (GTDB taxonomy): domain Bacteria; phylum Bacillota; class Clostridia; order UBA1212; family UBA1255; genus Egerieisoma. Next base: position 22,310 of record JAGAQK010000145.1, read on the forward strand.
TGTATCGTCTGCAAGCCAAGCTCAATAAATACAGGCTTGATTGAGTTAAGCTCTGCAATTAACGCAATCACATCAGGTGGCAGACAGTCAGGTCTCGTGGCAATTGAAAGACCAACTACGGAATTTTCACTTATGGCAGGTACGAAAAGTTTGCGCAAAATTTCTACGTCAGCGTAAGTATTTGTATAACTTTGGAAATATGCAATATATTGCTCGCCGCTGTTTTTGCCGATAAGACGCGCTTTAGCAAGCTCTATCTGTGTGCTGATGTTGCCGCATTGTTTTTGTGCGAAATCACCACTGCCGCCGCTGCTGCAAAAAATGCAACCGCGAGTCCCTAAAGTGCCATCGCGGTTAGGACACGTCATACCGCCATCGAGAGCTAATTTGTATACTTTGCAACCGAACTTTTCCTTAAAATATGTATTTGCTGTTTTATATTGACGAATCAAGACGTTTTCTCCATAAAAATTTGAAAAATTTCTGCTTTTGAGAAAAGACTATCATATAAAAATTATTGTTGTCAAGCCGCAAAAAAAAGCTTGCACTGGAAAATTTGTTGTGATATAATCTCATTTGCCTGATTTTTGAGAAGTAGCGGAGGTGGAACAGGTGACAGCTTTAAAAGTAGTACTTGGTGTATTTTATATGCTTATTTGCTTGATAGTTATAATAATCGTTGCATTACAGGAGTCAAAGAGTGAAGGTCTCAGCAGCGTTATTACAGGTGAAAGTTCTGATTCTTATTACAGTAAGAATAAAGGACTGAGCAAAGAAAGATTTTTGTCAAAGCTTACAGTAGTGCTCTCCGTGTTTTTTGCGGTAGTTGCAATTGTACTTAGTGTGCTTATGCGTATGAACTGAGACAGTTATAATCTAAACGTAAGATATTAAGCAGTTTATTTGAAGCCGTGCATTTTTAAGCGCGGCTTTTTGCGTATAAAGAGGGATAACAATATAATGAAACACAAGAAAATGCTAAAAAAAACAAAAGCAGGAAGAAACAAAATTAAACATTTAAGAAGCAGCAGCAGAGGCGCGAAGAAAAATAATTTCGTCATGAGGAGAAGCAAAAAAGATGATAAAAAGCAAGCGCAAAAGCCGGAAAAGCCGCTTTATAAATCACCCGAGGAGCTTATTGAAGAAAGAGCAGCCTTCCCCGAGGCTGTAAAGAAGGAAGTTGCCCATGTGAGAACCACGCTCAGCAATACTGCCATAACAAAAGAATTGAAGGGCGGACGGCGTGATTTGAGAAATCTTAAAATTGTCACGATAGATTCTGAGGAAACGAAGGATGTGGATGACGGTGTATCAATTGAAAAGACGGCTGACGGCAAATTTATTCTCGGAGTGCATATCGCTGATGTGGCGCATTACGTTAAAGAGGGTACAGAGCTTGATTTGGAGGCATATAAAAGGGGAACGAGCGTTTATCTCGTGGATAAAGTGCTGCCAATGCTGCCGCAAAAGCTTTCGAATGGCATATGCAGTCTCAACGTTGGAGAGGATCGCTTTGCTTTATCTGTTGTGATGACAATAAATAAGAAGGGCTTTGTGGAGAAATATGATATTTTCGAGAGCTTGATAAAAGTAACTTATAAAATAACTTATAAGCAGATTACTGCACTTTTTGAAGGAGACAATGCAGATTATAAGCAAAGTGATTTAGAAAAAGAGTATGAGGAACACATTGTCGACATCAATCTTATGAAGGAACTTGCAGAGCTCAGACATAAAATGAGATATCAAAGGGGAGCAGTGGACTTTGAGTTCCCGGAGACGCACGTTACGACTGATGACAAGGGAAAACCTGTAAGCGTGGAGGCGCGTTCCGTAAATTTTGCAAATAACATAATAGAAGAATTTATGCTTGCCGCTAACGAAACTGTAGCGGAGCATTTTGCAAAATTAAAAGTACCGTTTATGTTTCGTACGCACGGGTATCCTGACAGGGAAAAACTTATAGCGTTATCTGCCAGCGTGAGAGGAATGGGGTATACGCTGAGAGGAGATGGTGAGGATGCTTCGTATGCTATACAGAGTTTGCTTGAAAAGGCGAAAGGGAAAGTTAATGAGGCAATAATCAGTATGCTTACGTTAAGAGCTATGCAAAAGGCTGAATATTCTCCTGTGAACGAGGGGCACTTTGGATTGGGCGCAGAATATTACACTCATTTCACTTCGCCGATAAGAAGATACCCGGATTTGTTCATACACAGGGTAATTAAGGCGGTGCTGCATGGCAAGCTTAACGTGAAACAGGAGGCGTTCTGGAGAAGCATAAGTGATGATGCGGCTAAACACTGTTCTTTGACAGAGCGAGAAGCAGAAAATGCAGAACGTGTATATACTGACAGGCTCGTGGCAGAGTATATGTACGGCTTTGTGGGAGATGCTTTTAACGGAACGATATGCAACATTACAGGTTTTGGCATTTTTGTAAGACTTGAGAATTCGGCAGAGGGGCTTGTGTTTTATAACAGTATGCCGGATTATATGGTGTTTGATGAAAAAAAGATGATTGCAATTGGTGAAACTAACCGCAGAAAGTATGCGATTGGAGACAAAGTTAGAGTAAATGTTGTCAATTGTAATGTAAAAATGGGGCAAATTGAGTTCCATTTTATTAAATAATGTGATAGAATGAATTTGAAGGAGTTGATAAGCGATGTTTGAATTAGAACAGTTCGAATCTGAACTGGGCGATTTGCAAAAAAGTTTATGCGATTTGAGGGATTCACTTTGACACGGAGGGAATCCGCAATCTTATAGAAGAGTTAGAAAACAAGGCTTCTGAGCCTGATTTCTGGAATGATCCGGACAAATCACAGGCTGTGCTTAGGCATTTAAAGCAGCTTAAGACGAAGTTAGGTAAATTTACGCATCTTGAATCCAAATATGAAGAAATTGAGCTTATGATAGCTATCGGTCATGAAGAAAATGATATTTCCATGGTAGAAGCTGTTGCAGCAGAGCTTGAGTCATATAAGCAGGACTTTAATATGTTGCGCCTTGAAACGTTGTTTACAGGCGAATATGATGCCAATAATGCTATTATTACAATACATCCCGGTGCAGGCGGTACAGAGTCTCAAGACTGGGCTTCAATGCTCTTGAGAATGTATATGCGTTGGGGAGAGGCACATGATTATGAAGTTAAGCTTGTGGACGTACTTGACGGAGACGAAGCAGGTATTAAAAGTGCAGTTATCCAGATTAACGGTGATAATGCATATGGTTTTTTGAAAAGTGAGCATGGTGTACACCGTTTGGTTAGAATTTCTCCTTTTGACGCAGCAGGAAGAAGACATACGTCTTTCGTATCTGTTGAGGTTATGCCGGAGATTGACGATGCGATTGAAATTGATATTAAACCTGATGACCTTGAAATTGGCACGTACCGTTCAAGCGGTGCCGGTGGACAGCATATCAATAAGACGGATTCTGCTGTCAGAATTACTCATAAACCAACAGGTATCACGGTTGCATGTCAGACAGAGCGTTCACAGCTTCAAAATAAAGAAACTGCAATGAAGATGCTTAGATCGAAGCTTTTTGAAATTAAGCAAAGAGAGAATGTAGAAAAAATTTCCGATATTAAGGGAAATCAAATGGAAATCGCATGGGGAAGCCAGATTCGTTCTTATGTTTTCTGTCCGTATACTTTGGTTAAAGACCACCGTACGAATTATGAGGAGACAGTTGTAGAGAAGGTTATGGACGGCAATCTTGACGGCTTTATAAATGCGTATCTTGTAAATGAATTTAATAAAAATAAGTAAAGTATTAATATCTGGTGGAGGTTTTAGAATATGAAATTAGGTGTATTAACAGTAGTTTTAGCACAGATGGAAATTGAAAAGGCAATGAAATATCTTGCTGATTCAGGAGTGCAGATGGTTGAGATAGGCTGCGGAGGCTTCCCGGGAAAAGCACATTGTGATCCGGAGGTTCTCTTAAATGACGATGCAAAATTAGAAGCATTTAAACAAGCAATATACGGCAATGGCTTGGAAATCAGTGCCCTTAGCTGTCATGGAAACCCCGTTCATCCGAACAAGGAAATAGCAAAGAAATTCCATGATGATTTTATAAATACAATTTTATTGGCTGAAAAGCTTGGTGTTGACAGGATTGTTGGTTTCTCCGGTTGCCCGGGAGATTGTCCTGAGTCAAAGTATCCGAACTGGGTTACATGCCCGTGGCCGGATGATTTCCTTGAAATTCTTGATTATCAGTGGAATGACGTTCTCATTCCGTACTGGAAAGAAACAGCTGAGTTTGCAAAAAAACACGGCATTAAGAAAATCTGTTTTGAAATGCATCCCGGTTTTTGTGTATATAATCCCGAAACACTTCTTAAGCTCAGAGCTGCGGTTGGCGATATAATCGGCGCTAACTTTGATCCGAGCCATCTCATTTGGCAAGGAATGGATCCTGTCGAGGCAATCAGAACATTGGGAGATGCTGTTTACTATGTACATGGCAAGGATGTTCGTCTTGATAAGACAAATATTGCTAAAAACGGTGTTCTTGACACAAAACATTACGGTGATGTTATTAACAGAGCGTGGGTATTCCGTACAATGGGATATGGCAATGACTTGAAAATGTGGAAAGACATTGTAAGTATGCTTAAACTTGTAGGTTATGATGATGTTATCAGTATTGAGCATGAGGATTCGTTAATGTCGCCTACTGAGGGACTCCAAAAAGCTATCGCGCTTCTCAAGGAAGTTCTTATATTTGAGCAAGCCGGAGAAATGTGGTGGGCATAATTTATGTGGCGTGATATCAGACTCGAACAGGAAAAACAACTTTCGCCTTTGGCGGCACATTCGGTAGACACTTTAGGCAGGAGACTGCCCGAAGAACCTTGCAAAATACGGTCTGACTATGAACGTGATGCCGATAGAATTCTTTATTCTGAGGATTTCAGACGTTTAAGACATAAAACGCAGGTGTTTTTTAACGCAAAAAGTGACCACATATGCACAAGAATGGAGCATGTGTTGTATGTGCGTGCAATTTCCGTAACGATTGGTAGAACGCTTGGACTTAACCAGGATTTAATTAACGCTATCGCATTGGGGCATGACGTTGGCCATGCCCCTTTCGGACATACAGGTGAAAGAGTGCTGGATAGTTGCGTTAAGAAAATTAATCCGTCTATGTCTTTTAGACATGAGTACCATAGCTTGAGAGTTGTTGACAGGCTATGTGAAAGAATTTCGAGAGAAAAAATATACGAGAGAAACGGGCTTAACCTTACGTATGAGGTTCGCGATGGAATAGTAAGTCATTGCGGGGAAAATTACGATGAATACATATTGTATGCGGATAAGATGAAAGACCCTAATTTGATTTATGAGACTGAGCATAGAAAGTGTATGCCGTATACTTTGGAAGCTTGTGTTGTTCGACTCGTGGATAAGATTGCTTACGTTGGCAGAGATATTGAAGATGCCATAAGAGCTAAACTTATTGATTATAAAGATATTAATCCTGAAATCAAGCGAGAGCTTGGTTCCACAAACGGCGAGATGATAAATGCATTGGTGCTTGACCTTATCGAAAACAGCTATAATACAGAATACATTCGCTTGAGCCGCGCTAAAGGTGAGGCTTTGAGAGAAATGATTTTGACAAATAATAAGCAGATTTATCAGTCAAGCCTTTTAAGAAGGTATGAGATAACTGCGAAGAATGCCATTGAAGGTCTTTTTGAAATATTGTATGAAAATGCCAAAAATCTTGACCGCAAGAATAAGAGCAAAACTATGCAACGCCTTATTTCATATATAGATGAGAAAGGCTACAAAGAAGATGAGGCACCGGAGCAGATTGTTATGGATTATATTGCCGGCATGACGGATGCTTATGCGCTGCAGACTTTTGAAGATTTATATTGGATTTAATTATGAGTGAGCAATTTGATTTTTATGCATATATAAGCAGAATGAAATATATAGTCAGATGGGGACTGATGAGAAACACTGATTCTGAGAATATACAGGAACACAGTCTGCAGGTTGCTGTTTTGGCACATGCGCTTGCTGTGATTCATAATAAGCTATGCCCGGGTAATCAGGTTTTACCTGAGAGGGCGTGTCTGTACGGAGTATTTCATGATGCGGCGGAGATTATAACGGGTGATTTGCCTACACCCATAAAGTATTATAATCCTATAATAAAAGAAAATTATCAGGACATTGAAGATGTTGCAAAGGAAAAACTTCTTTCAATGTTGCCTGTGGATATGGGAGAAGTTTACAGACCGATTTTGTTTTATGAGGAAATGGATTCGGTGTATTATCCTATAGTAAAGGCGGCAGACAAGCTTTCCGCATACATAAAATGTGCCGAGGAAGTAAAAGCGGGCAATAGGGAGTTTGTGAAAGCTATGGAGGCCACGAGAAAATCACTTGATGAATCTGATTTACCGGAAGTGAAACATTTTTTGGAGCATTATATGGATGCTTACAATAAAACGCTTGATGAAATGAATTGAAAAGGGTAAACTGAAACGAGCTTGAAAAATAGGAAGAAATAAAATTATTGTAAATAAAATTAGTATAATTGGAAGGAATTGTGTTTAGACATGGGATTGTTTGAAAAAATATTCGGTACGTACAGCGATCGCGCGATTAAGCAAATTAAGCCGATTGTTGAAGAAATAAATAGTCTTGAGCCTGAAATGAAGGCAAAATCAGATGCAGAGCTTAAAGAAATGACAAGCATATTTAAGAAGCGCCTGTCTGAGGGAGAAGACCTTGATGATATTCTGCCGGAGGCTTTCGCGGTTGTAAGAGAGGCTGCGTGGCGTGTTCTCGGACAGAGACATTATGACGTACAGCTTATTGGCGGTATTGTTTTGCATCAGGGAAGAATTGCAGAGATGAAAACGGGTGAAGGTAAAACTCTCGTGTCAACTTTGCCTGCGTATTTGAATGCTCTTTCGGGAAAGGGTGTTCACCTTGTTACGGTTAACGATTATCTTGCAAAGCGTGACAGTGAGTGGATGGGAAAGATATATAGCTTTCTCGGACTGACAGTCGGCGTTATTATTCATGATATGAATCAGCAGCAAAGACAAGCTGCTTATGCGTGTGATATTACGTATGCCACTAATAACGAGCTTGGTTTTGACTATTTAAGAGATAATATGGTTCGTTATAAAGAACAGCTTGTGCAGAGAGAACTTAATTTTGCAATAGTTGATGAGGTCGACAGTATTTTGATAGATGAAGCGAGAACTCCTCTTATTATTTCCGGAGCGGGGGCAAAATCAAGTGATATGTACGAAAGGGCTGACAACTTTGTAAGTACGTTGTCAAAAATTGTTATTAAGGAAACTGATAACAAGAGTCTTATGGACGACATCACAGAGGACTATATTGTTGACGAGAAAGCACGCTCGGCAACGCTTACAAAGCATGGTGTAGAAAAGGCTGAGAAATGGTTTAATATTGAAAACCTTTCTGATTCTGAGAATGCCACAATATCGCATCACATCAATCAGGCCTTGAAGGCACATGGCATAATGCAAAGAGATATTGACTATGTAATAAAAGATGGCAGCATTATAATTGTTGACGAATTTACAGGACGTCTAATGTTCGGCAGAAGATACAATGAGGGTCTTCACCAGGCAATCGAAGCAAAAGAACACGTTAAAATTGAAAAAGAAAGTATGACACATGCAACGATTACTTTCCAGAATTTTTTCCGTATGTATGATAAACTTTCAGGAATGACAGGTACAGCACA
>JAGAQK010000146.1 GCA_017622825.1 Clostridia bacterium
CCCTGCAAGAGATACACAAGATACTTTCTATATAACAGAAAAAATGCTTCTCAGAACACAGACATCGTCAGTGCAGATTCACGTAATGGAGAACAAGAAGCCTCCTATTAAAATTATATGCCCCGGCAAAGTGTACAGAGCAGACAATGTAGATGCCACACACTCACCGATATTCCACCAGATTGAGGGACTCGTTGTGGATAAAGGTGTTACAATGGGCGACCTTAAAGGAACGCTTGAGGTTTATGCTAAACATATGTTCGGTCCGGAGACGAAAATACGTCTTCGCCCCCACCACTTCCCGTTCACGGAGCCAAGTGCAGAAGTTGACGTTTCTTGTTGGACTTGCGGAGGAAAGGGCTGCAGAATGTGCAAAGGCGAGGGCTGGATTGAAGTTCTCGGTTGCGGAATGGTGCACCCGGATGTTTTACGCCGCTGTGGTATAGACCCTGAGGTTTACAGCGGATTTGCTTTCGGAATAGGCGTTGAAAGAACGGCGATGGCGCGCTTTGGAGTAACTGACATGCGCCAGTTCTTTGAGGGTGACACAAGATTCTTGTCACAGTTCTGATGAAAGAAAGGAGAAAGTAAAATGGTAGCACCGTTAAAATGGCTTTTAAGTTATACAGATTTAAAAATAAATTCTAAAGAAGAAATACATGAGCTTGCAGAAGAAATGACTCTTTCAGGTACAAAAGTTGAAGAGGTTGTTTCAAAAGGAGCAGAAATTAACCGCGTTGTGGTTGCAAAGTGTCTGCAAGTAGAAAAACACGAAAATTCAGACCACCTTTTCGTATGTCAGCTTGACATCGGAGCAGACGAGCCAATACAAATTGTAACAGGCGCGCAAAATATGCGTGTGGGCGCGTACGTTCCGGCGGCACTTGACAACTCGACAATTTCAGAAGGACGCACGATAAAAGCAGGAAAACTCAGAGGGGTTCCTTCAAATGGTATGATGTGTTCTTTTGAGGAAATTGGTCTCGATTGCAACAACTATGAGAATGGCAACAACGATGGCATAATGATACTCCAAGACCTTGGAGAGTTTAAAGACTGCAGTGAGGAGTTTTTTGAGAGCATTATAGGAAAAGATATAATTCCTGTTCTTGGCGCCGATGAGACTGTTATAGATTTTGAAGTAACGTCAAACAGAGCAGATTGCTTTAGTATTCTCGGCCTTGCAAGAGAAGCTGCAATCACAATGCATGGCAAATTCAACAAGCCGGAAATTCTTGTTAAAGAGGAGTGCGAAGAAAAAGCGGCTGATTTGCTCGATGTTGAGGTGCAGGCAACCGATCTTTGTCCTCGTTATGCAGCAAGAGTAGTTAAAGAAGTAAAAATAGGACCTTCTCCCAAATGGATGAAGGAGCGCCTGCAGGCAGCGGGAGTTCGTTCCATCAATAATATTGTAGATATTACAAATTACGTAATGCTTGAGTACGGTCAGCCGATGCATGCTTTTGACAAGCGTACAATAAGAGGAAATAAAATTATAGTACGCAGAGCTGCTGACGGCGAGAAAATAACGACTCTTGATGAACAGGAGCGTATTCTCGACAGCACAATGCTTGTTATTGCTGATGCTGAAGGCAGCACGGCTATCGCGGGCGTAATGGGCGGTCTTAATTCAGAGATTGAGCCGGATACTACTGAAATTGTATTTGAGTCAGCTATTTTTGATGCCGTTACTGTACGTAAAGGCGCTAAAAAAGTGGGTCTGAGAACAGAAGCTTCCTCTCGTTTTGAAAAAGGGCTTGATACTGTGCTTTGCCTTGAGGCTCTTGACAGAGCAGCTCAACTTGTAGAGGAGCTTGGCGCCGGTAAGGTTTGCAAGGGTGTTGTTGACTGCAGTGTCGGAGAAAAGGAAATGCCGAAGATTAAATGCAGTGTTGAAGGAATAAATACATTTATCGGAATATCGGCAACACAAGCAGAGATGGAGAAAATTCTTATTGAGCTTGAATGTGAGCCTCATTTTGACGAAGGCTACGTTGTGCCTCCGAGTTTCAGAGGAGATTTGCTTTGTGATGCTGATATTGCAGAAGAAATTGCAAGATTTTATGGATATAACAAGATAGAATCACGCCTGCTTAACGGTTGTGCTACAACGTTGGGAAGCAGAAATCGCAAACAGAAGATTCAGGACCGTATAAGAAAACAGATGACAGGAATGGGATATAATGAGATGCTTACGTTCTCATTCATAAGCCCCTCTGTTTTTGGCAAACTCAATCTTCCCGAAGATTGCAAGCTTCGCGATGCTGTAATAATCGAAAATCCTTTAGGAGAGGATTACAGCGTGATGAGAACGACAATGATGCCTTCTTTCTTGGAGTCTGTTGCGAATAACCATGCACACAGAGTTGAGACAGCATCGTTATTTGAAATCTCCTACGTTTATATAAAGACAGATAATTATCCTGATGAGCTTCCCGAACACCGCGAGATGCTTACTTTTGGTGGATATGCTGCTGACGGAAAGGCTGATTTCTTTGAATTTAAAGGTGACGTTGAAGCACTTTTGGAGACTCTTAAAATAACAAAGTATGAATTTGAGCCGGAGAAAGAGATTGCATTTATGCATCCGGGAAGAACAGCAAGACTTTTCGTTGGAGGAAAGGATGCCGGTATATTCGGTCAGGTTCATCCGGTAGTAGCAAAGAAGTGGGGATGCCCTGAAAATACAATGGTTGCGATGCTCAGAACAGATGTTCTTATAGCGAACGTGACGGATATTCCGAAGAATAAGGAGCTTCCCAAATTCCCTGCAGTTACTCGTGATATTGCAATTGTTCTTGATGCAGAAGTTCCCGCAGGTCACGTAGAGAAGCTTATTCGTCAAAGAGGCGGTAAAGCATTGGAAAAATGCACTTTGTTTGACTGCTATATAGGTTCACAAGTACCTGAGGGTAAGAAGAGCTTGGCGTATGCGTTGGCATTCCGTGATGCAACGAAGACTCTTACTGATGAGGATGTAAGCAAGTTTATGAAGAAAATTCTCAACGGACTTGAGATGCAATTCGGTGCCAGCCTTAGATAAAGAAAATTTATATAGGAGAGTGACGCATGAGTATTTATGATTATTTAAAAGAAAAAAGCACTTCTGAAATTGCAGAAATGGGATACAGATTGCCTGACGTTGACTTGGAAAAGGGCGACGTGTGGGTGCCCGGAGCATATGAAGGAATAATTCTGCGCTCTACAAGGAGTGTTAAGCTTCATACAATCATAAATTTTCGCACTGCGTTAGCTGTGAAAAAACAGGCGTTGAAGCCTTCTGAAAAGCATATGGCAAAATTGACGAAGAAACTCATGAAATATCCCGCGATTTCTCTCGTTGACCCGGTGTGTTCGTATTGTGTTGCTTTCAAAATGATAAAAAATGAAGAAAAAAAGGCGGCATTGCGTGAATTGGCACTTGATCTTGCAAAAAATGCTGTTAACCGCGAGCCTGTTAAAATGGGAATCGCACTTTTGGGAATGGCAGGCAAGGAAGAAGATTTGCCGGTACTGGAAGTACTTGGAAAACATGATGAATTTACTTTGTACTGTGCAGGCTCTGCTGCCCGTATTTTGGAAGGCAAAAAGAAAAATAATTTTCTTATGAAGCTTGGCGACAATACACAAGGCTGGGGAAAGATTTCTGTGCTTTATGAATTGGATTACAAACATGAAGATGCAAGGCTTTGGGCAGTAAAAAGAGGTTGCCGCAATACTGTAGGATTTTCGTATGTTGCAAATGTTTGTGCCATAAAAGGAAATATGGCAGACGTTCTAGCAAAACTCAGCGCAGGAGAAATTGAGGAGAAAGAAGCAGAAGAAATTCTCCATGGCGTGTGCGATATTTTCACAGGACTTCTTAATCCGGGCGAAAACCAGGACGGTATAAGAGAGTATGGCGAGGCAAAGAGAGCGGGAGAGGCATTGAGAAATATTTGCCAAAATATGCCTGAATTGGCTGACAAAGATGAAAGAGCTCAAAAAATAGTCGAGAGCTTGAAAAATAGTGGTATAATTGTGTAAATAAAGAATTTCGGAGGTTATTGTGTATGATTGAGATAAAAAATCTCACGAAACGATATGGACAGATAAATGCTGTAAATGATATATCGTTAACAATAAAAAAGGCGAGATTTTGGGTTTCCTCGGACCTAACGGTGCCGGCAAATCCACAACCATGAATATCCTTACGGGATATCTTTCACCTACGTCCGGCTCAGTTACAATTGACGGGTTTGACATAATGGATTCTCCTCAAGAAGCAAAAAAATTGATAGGGTATTTGCCTGAGCTGCCGCCTCTTTACCAAGATATGACGGTAATAGAGTATCTCAGGTTCATATCAGAGCTTAAGAGTGTGCCTATGAAGCAGCGTAAGCGCCAATTGGACGAGATATTAAGTCTGATAAAATTGGAAGATATGCAAAAGCGTCTTATTAAAAACCTGTCAAAAGGTTATAAGCAAAGAGTAGGTTTTGCTCAAGCTCTCGTCGGCAACCCGCAAGTTCTTGTTTTGGACGAGCCCACGGTAGGTCTTGACCCCAAGCAGATAATAGAAATCAGAAAACTTATAGGCGCATTAAGACACGAACATACAATAATTCTCAGCACGCACATATTACAGGAAGTAAATGCGGTTTGCAGCAGTGTTGCCGTAATAAATAAGGGAAAAATAGCTGCAACCGGCTCCGTTTCGGACTTTACGGCAGCAGAAGGAACAGTAAGTAAGTTCGTAATAAGCGTGGTTGGCGCTTCCGCGAGACCGGAAGCACAAAAAGTCATTGAAAGTGCCGCAGGAGTAAGGCGTGTTGATTTCGTAAGAGTTGACAAGGATGCCTACATATTTAACGTAGAATCCGAGAAGAAAACAGACGTACGACGTGGCGTGTTCAATGCCCTTTCGCATGCGAATATGGCGGTAATAGAGCTTCGCCCGATAGGACGCACGCTTGAAGAAATATTCATTGACATTGTAAGCAATGAACAAGGCACAGAAGAAAGCAGATAAGCGGAGGTGTTTTTATGTTAACTATTTATAAAAGAGAAATGGGATCGTATTTCCGCTCGCCTGTCGCATATTGTATTATAGGCTTTTTCATGGCAGTTGTTGGTTTGATGTTCTGGATAAACTCGATTTTGCAAGGCTCGGTGCAGTTTTCTGCAACACTTAATGCTATCGGTGTGTATCTCACATTCATCGTTCCAATAATTACAATGAGATTGTTGTCTGATGAAAAGAAAAACGGGACAGAGGTGCTTTTAAGAACATGCCCCGTACCCATGTGGAGAATAGTAATCGGCAAATATATGGCAGCAGTTTCGCTGTTTTTGGTAATGACAATACTAACCTTTATTTTCCCTGTATTAATAGCTTTTCTTGTAGAGGAAGGCGCAGTAGTAGGGTCGGCGCAAGACTTTGGCAGTTATATAGGCTTCATAATGCTCGGTATGGCGTATATTGCAATAAGCTTGTTCGTATCGTCGTTTACGGAAAGTCAGTCGGTAGCCGCAGTTTCAGGTATAGTTGTTTTGCTCATATTCTACTTTATGCAGTCAATAGGAGCTTCTTTGGGATCAAAAATCGGAGCAGTGCTTCAATGGCTTGCGCCATTGGCAAGATATCAGGATTTTACGGTGGGATCGTTTAATATAGCATCGCTTATATTCTATCTCACTTTTTCAGCCATGTTTGTATTCCTGACATACGTAAACCTTGAAAGGAAAAGAGTGCTATGAGTAAAAATGAAAATAAATCCGGTTCAGTTAAAAAAAGAATTAATTACAGTGTAGGCTATATTTTGCTCATAGTAGCTGTAGTGGTTGTTTTCGTTGTAGTTAATATAATTTTGGAACAACTTCCTATGTCTTTGGACTTTACAGCTAACGAGCAGTTCTCTATAACAAAAGAAACAGAAGAATTATTAGATAATCTTAATGAAGACGTAGAGATTATTGCGCTGTATGACAGAGTAAAAGGTGAGGCAGATACACAAAAAGCTGAAATTATAAGGATTCTGGACATATATGACAGATATGACCACGTGGACGTATCGTATGTTTCGCTCGACGTTAATCCGAACATCGTGAATGATTCGGTGGGAGCAGCGACAGCCGGTGTGTATTCCGAAGGTGATTATATAGTAAAGAGTGCGAAGAGAAATAAGCGAATAGCAGCAAATGATATGTTTGAAACAGAAGTAGGATATGTTGCAAACATATTACCTATGACGTATACGATAGGAAACAAAACAGAGCAGAGTGTAAGTACTGCTATAAAATATGTAACTCTTGATATAATACCTAATCTCTATATATCTACAGGACTTCAGGAAAATTCGAAAGATGATTACGGTAAAATTCTTGAAGACATTGATAATATGAATATCAGCATGAAGGATATTGATTTATCAAAGCATACAAAAATGCCGGAGGATGCTGGTGCTCTTGTTTTCTTGAGCCCTAAGAGAGACTTGTCCCAGACAGAGTACGACATGCTTCGTCAATGGATGGAGTTTGATGGCGGTATGATTTTTATTGCGTTTGATTCAGACATGACAGGTACGGAGATGACGCGTTTCAATCTGCTCCTTTCTGAGCTTTACGGTATGGAAATCAATAATGACATAGTATCTGATGAAGAAGACTATCAGCTTACGGCTGCAAATAAGTCGTCAGTAATTACAGCAACAGATTTATCAAACGGTCCATTGTCTGTTAATCCGCTTTCAAAAACATTCATTTCGTATGATTCGAGAAGCATCGATTTGTTGAATATGACGGGATATTTTGAAACACATCCTATTATACAGACATCGAAGACAGGTAAAAGTACAGAGTACGTTACGGGAGAAGAGACTACGGGGGTAACAACGCTTGTTGCTTGCAGCGAATATTTCCCAAATACGAAGCATTCAAGAATCGTGGTTATGGGTTCAAGTTTAGGACTTACTGATGATTATATTAGCAAATATTCGGACACTTCTTCTGAGTGGTTATTCCTGTACAGTATTGACTGGCTCATAGGAGAAGGTACAATGGAAGCGCTTGATATTGAAGCAAAGGCATATAACACAACAATGATAAAAGTAGAAAAATCACAGAGTAATTTGATTTTTACTTTTTCTGTTGTAATCTATCCTTTGGTCATTATAGGTATTGGTGTGTTTGTTTGGGTAAGAAGACGTCATCTTTGATATTACATCATAACCAATAATTGAGAGGATGTTTTTATGAAACAGTATAAAACAACAATTATTTCTTTAGCAGTAATAGCAGTGGTGCTAATAGCCTTTTTTGTAGTATCATCAATATTAGATAAAGATGAAGCTGAAGCTCCTGTGCCGACTGCTTCGCAGGAAGTGGAAACAGAGAGTGTTTTTGGCTTTGCTTCTGTCGGTGATATTGTAACTTATGAATGTAATGTTGTTGACGAAATAAAATTAGAAAGGGAAGGCGAAAAGGAATGGAAATGTACGTCGTACAGTGACATTGAACTGTATGCTGCAGGTATCAATTCTGCGTTGAACTCTGTAAAGTCTTGTATGGCGGCTGCTGTTTATGAAGGTGAAATAACAGAAGAAATAATAAAAACGTATGGTATTTCAAGAACGCAATATATCAGAATAGTACTTAAAGACGGCACGATATATACTTTGCGCTTTGGAATGAAAAAACCGGGTACGGATATGTACTTTGGCGTTGTTGAGGAGAAAAATAAGGTGTATCTTATAAACAGCACATACAAGGATGCATCTGTAATAACAAAAGAAAATATTTTGTACACACAGGTTTTTGATTTTAAAGATACCGGCAAAATAAAAAACATTGAAGTATATAAAAAAGGAGAGCTTTTCGTCTCTTTAAGCAGTAAATTTACCGAAGAAAGCAGAACATGGACAATGAGTTATCCTCTTGAAAGACCGGGAGAGGATACTTATATAGAAGAAATTATTGATAGCGTGTCATCCTTGTTTACATCACAATATATTGAAGGAGACTGTAAGGATTTGTCGAAATACGGACTTGATAATCCTTCATACGTGCTGAAGCTTACAGATAACAATGGACAGCAGACTTTGTCTTTGGGAGACAGAGTTCCCGAAGGAGGAGAGTTCTATTGTCTGTTTGGCGGCAGCAACAACGTTTTCACGGTTTCTATGTCTGCCGTTGCATTTACTGACGACACTGCCATTAAATATCTGGATACCGATATTTTTACGAGATCATATACAGTGCTTAAATCTGCAAAAATAGAAATAACGTGTGCAGGTATAAATGAGACGTATACGTTGGGATATGAGATAAAAGGCGAAGATGAGAAACTCTTTTTTAACGGAGTACAGCTTTCGGATGATTATGATACGATACGAGCTTTCAGAAAAGTAAACACGGCGATTTATTCTATTAATCTTGTTGGTCTCGATGAAGAACCTCAAACAAAAGGAGAGCTTCTTTTGAGAATAACGTATACAATGGCAGAAGGAGATGAAGTTGTTGTAGTAGAAGGCTATCGCGCAGATGAAACGACTATGAGCATTTATGAAAATGGCTCATATTGCGGTGGTTATGAATATATACGACAAATAACAGGGGATGTAAACAGCTACGGTATTATGGGTACCATTGAAAACTTCAAACAAATCTCCGGAATGAAATAACAATAAATCACATATTATTTAAGGAAAGTCAATAAAAAGGGACTGTTTCTTATTAAAAATTCGTTCGTACTCGGCGCCGTATATCTTTCAGCGATTATCGGCGCCGGTTTTGCTACAGGCAGGGAGATAATGACGTATTTCGCGTGTTTCGGCTATCCCGGACTTATCGGTTTGCTGTTTTCCTGTGCGATTATAGCATTTTGCGGAGCAAAAGCATTGCTTGCAGTCAGAACATATGATATACAAGACCCACACACGTTTAACAAAACGGTAGGAGGTAACGTCTGCGGCAGATTTATTACTGTCTGCTGTGGCCTGTTTTCTTATTCAGCATATATAGTTGTGCTTGCAGGTATGAAACAGCTATGTAACGGCAGTATAATACCTGTAATTATTGCATCGGTATGCGCTTATTTAGTACTCTGCCGTGGCTTTGGGGTTCTCACCAAAATTTGTGGTATTTTCGCACCCCTTCTTGCAGGAGTAATAGCCGTGGTAGTTTTCGTGGGCGCAGTATCCTCCGGCAGACACACTACGGCTCCCGAGGCGGAATATTTGAAACCCTCCGCTTTGATGGCACTTAAAGTTTTGCTGTATGCAGGATATAACGTACTTACTTCTGTGTGTGTGCTAGGCAGATGCCGCTCTTTGCTTGAAAAAAAACGAAATGCAATTTTAGGCGGTATGTTCGGCGGCGTAATGCTTTTCGTATCCGCATCGGCTGTATTGTTTGGAATGGTGTATGCAAAAACTCCACCAAATGCCGGTGAAATGCCGGTAGTGGAAATTTTTGCGGCGAAAGAGAACTTCCGTTTTATTTACTTTATTGTGAAGGGCACAATTTTTGCGGCGATGTTTCTGTCGGCGATAACGGGACTTACGGGCACAAGCGTATTTTTTACGGAATACATGCCTGAAAAGCAGCTTGGGCTTATTATGGGAATAGCGGCGATTCCCGCAACTTACGTATCTTTTGGAAATTTAATGGATCTGCTGTATCCGATTTTCGGTGTGGCGGGAATATTTTTGATTATTGTACTTGCGTTAATGGGGAATAAAAAGGTATAATATGAAAAAGAAATAAAAACTGAGAGGTCGGGGGAAGCTTTGCCGGATACAAAAGATGAAAATAATAACAGAAAAACAAAGGTAATAGATAATAAGGAAATAGAAAAACGCAGAGAAACAAAGAGTAGCCAAAGAACGCGAATTATTATAATTTCTGTTGCGGCTGCAGCGGTTATTTTTCTTATTGTTTTTTTTGTTGCGGGCGGATATGAAAAATTGTTGGATATGTTTGGAGTAGAAAGAGACGTTTCCGTAACACCGACGATAACTTTGGTAGAAGCTGAAATCAATGGTACGGTGGTAATTGCCGGCAATGGCGGTACAACTATAGTTTATGATGAGCATGGTGTTACCGGCTACGGAGCTGACGGCAAATGGAAGTGGAATGAAAAATGCTCGGTAAATAACCCGAAAGTAACGGATTGCGGCGATTTTGCTGTTATTGCCGACGTGGGTGGTACTGCAGCGTACGCTTTCGACAAGACAGGAGTTGTGTGGAAGTACGGCAGAGATAATACAATCAAATCAGTTTTCGGCAAAGGAAAGTATATCTGCGTAATTCATGATGAGAAAGAATATCTTTCTGCCGTAACGGTATATGAATATGAGAAAAAAACGTCGTCTTTGAAGGAACTGTTTACGAGAAAGTTCAGCTCACATTATATGATTACCGGAGCGATAAGCAATGATGGCAAGCAAATGGTACTTTCGGGAGTGCTTTCTGATAATGGCGAGGCGAATGGTATAATTACTTTTGTAAGAATGTCGGATGGAGAAATTTTCTCAAGCGAAATTCTAAAAAACAACGTATACGTGAAAGTTGAATATGCGGATAACAACAGTGTTTTTGCTGCTAACAGTGATTCTGTGAAGGTGCTGTATAAGTCGATGAGCGTTTCGTCCGGAGGAGACAGGGTACAAGAGTTGTGGAGCAGAGGAAATTTGCAAAATGGCATAATTGATGTGGCTCTGGTTGCGGGTAAGCAGTGCGTTGTATCGATAGGAAATGACGGTGCCGAGAAAACCGTTGTAAAAGGCTTTGATACGGCGGGAAAAGAATTGTTTAATATTGAGGTTGCAGGTAACGTCATAGGGATGGATTCTGCTGATGACGCATTTGTTGTGTTTACAGAGTCTCATATATATTTATATAATAACAAAGGAAAACTTATTGGAGAAGTAGAAGCGGGATTTAAAATAGAATGTGCTTCTTGTATTGATGGCTGTCATGTTTCTGTGTGCGGAGACAAAAAGTTATTGACGGCGTCTTTTGAATGAAACGGAGGATATTATGGTTGTTGATATTATCTTGTTAGCAGTTTTGGCAGTTGCAATTTTTATAGGTTGGAAACGAGGCCTTGTTTTGTCAATCTTTCTTCTCGGTTCGACGATTATTTCGATTATTCTTGCAAGTTTGTTGTCGCCTTTTGTATCGGCAGGCTTAGATAAACTCGGCGTAGCAGATGCTATGGCACCGAAGTTTTCGTCGTATGTTGAAGAAGCAATGCTGGAAGAGTACAATCAGACGGGTGCTATGGATGTTGAGGCTGCGGCGGATAGTTTGCCTTTGCCGTCTTTCCTAAGCAATAAGGTTGCAGAGAATATAAATGAATCGGCAGCAGATTCGATAGAGAGTATTGCAGGCAAGATAGGTGCTGAGGCGGCTGATATGGTTTGCACAGTAATTTCTTTTGCTATCGTTTTTGTTCTTGTAATGATTCTTATGCAGGTAATAAAAAAACTGCTCAAAATCGTTGTCAGTCTACCAATAGTTAGCAAGGTTGATAAAATTGGCGGATTGGCAATAGGTCTTGTACAGGGAATTTTGTTCGTACTTGTTGTATTGCTGCTTGTTTCGGCATTGTCCTCTGCGAGCTTTATGCAAGGAACTGTAGAGGCGATAGAAAGTTCTACATTGACAAAATTCATTTATGAAGGAAACTTTATAGGAAAAATAATTGCTGCTTTGATATAAAAAAACAAGATTATTTGGGAAGTAAAAGAAAAAGACTAAGAAAAATAAAAAAAGTGTTGACAAACCAATCGCGAATGTGTTACATTAGTCAATGCGCTTTAGGCGATGGAGGTGTTAAGTAGCATGAGAGTAAAGGTAACAATGGCTTGTACTGAGTGTAAACAACGTAATTACACAACAATGAAAAATAAAAAGAATAACCCTGACAGGATTGAAATGAGCAAGTATTGTAAATTCTGTAAAAAACACACTGCACACAGAGAAACAAAGTAAAATCTGTATAGAAAGTGTTTTTTCAGGCGTTTAATAGATTAAGGATGTGTTTTAATGGCTAAAGAGAAAGACAACAAAGAAAAGAAGCCTAATATCTTTAAAAGAATCGGCAAAGCAATTGCAGGCTTTTTTAAAGGTATAGTTTCTGAAATTAAAAAAGTGACATGGCCTACCAAAAAGCAGGTTGTATCCAACACGCTTTCTGTTTTGGCTTTTTGCTTGGTAGTCGGAGTGATAATCTGGCTTTCAGATTTCGGCTTGGATGCCTTGATGAGTTTAATTGTAAGACTCAGCTAATGAAGGTATAGTCGTGTATCGACACGCACGAGCATAAGCGAGATAGTAATTAGTGTAGAACAATTGAAAGGAGGACAATCATGTTTTTGGAGGATGTTTCGAGCGAGCCTTTGTGGTACGTAGTCCATACGTATTCGGGCTATGAGGACAAAGTGAAAAAAAGTCTTGAGACTGTAATAAAGAACAGAGGAATGCAGGATTATTTCTTCGAGATAATTATTCCGATGTTAGAAGAAGTGGAAATCAAGGACGGACGCGAGAAGTCTGCTCTTAAGAAGATTTTTCCGGGATATGTCCTCATTAAAATGATTCTCACAGATGACACATGGTATGTTGTGCGCAATATCCGTGGTGTTACAAGTTTTGTTGGTTCGGGAAATAAACCGCAGAGCTTATCTGATGAAGAAGTTTGTGCTTTGGGCGTAGATCAGACAAAGACAGTGGATTACGAGATAGGCGATACAGTTCGCATTATTTCGGGACCGCTCGAGAATTTCACAGGTGTGGTTGAAAACATTAACGTTGAAAAATCACAGGTAAAGGTACTCGTTTCCATGTTTGGACGCGAGATTTCAGCAGAATTGGAGTATTCTCAAATACAGAGAATATTTTAATTATAAATTTATTGTTTCTTAAATTTTTTGGGAGGTGGAAACATGGCTAAAAAAGTAGTAGCATTGGTAAAGTTGCAGATTCCGGCAGGAAAAGCTGCACCGACACCACCGGTTGGACCAGCATTGGGTCAGCATGGCCTTAATATTATGGGTTTCTGTAAGGAATTCAATGACAGGACAAAGAACGATATGGGATTGATTATCCCTGTTGTAATCACTGTTTACGCCGATAAGACGTTTTCATTCATTACAAAAACTCCTCCTGCAGCAGTTCTTTTAAAGAAAGCTTGCAAGATTGAGACCGGCTCAGGTAAGCCTAACCGTGATAAGGTTGCAAAGATCTCAAAGGCAGATCTTATGAAGATTGCAGAGCAGAAAATGCCCGATATGAACGCAGGTTCAGTTGAAGCGGCTGCAAGCATGCTGGCAGGTACAGCAAGAAGCATGGGTATAGTTGTTGAAGGCTAATCCCACGGATTTTTTGTAAAGGAGAGTGAACAACGTGTTCAGAGGTAAAAAATATCAAGATAGCGCTAAGCTTATAGACAGCGCAAAACTTTATGATCCTTCCGAAGCTCTTGGTCTTGTAGTGCAGACTGCAAAAGCTAAATTTGATGAAACTGTAGAAGTTCATATCAGACTTGGTGTTGACTCAAGACATGCGGATCAGCAAGTAAGAGGTGCCGTAGTTCTTCCTAACGGTACAGGTAAAACAAAGAAAGTTCTCGTTTTTGCTAAAGGTGATAAGGCTGCTGAGGCAGAGGCTGCAGGTGCAGAGTTTGTCGGAGCAGAGGATCTCGTAGCAAAGATTCAAGGAGAGAATTGGTTTGGATTTGACGTAGTAGTAGCTACACCTGATATGATGGGTCTTGTAGGCCGTCTCGGTAAAGTGCTCGGACCTAAAGGTTTGATGCCTAACCCCAAAGCAGGTACTGTTACAATGGACGTTAAGAAGGCAATAGATGAATTGAAAGCCGGTAAAATTGAGTATCGTCTTGACAAGACAAATATTATTCACTGCCCCTTGGGAAAAGCTTCTTTTGGTGCAGAGAAATTGATGGAAAACTACACAACACTTTACGATGCAGTTTTGAAAGCTAAACCGGCTGCATCAAAAGGTCAGTACATGAAGAGTATTGTAGTTACTACAACAATGGGCCCCGGCATCAAAATTAATCCTGCTAAGGCTTAATCAGATACGGATTTAAAACAATAAAAACAGAATACTTTTGCCGAAGACAGCAGGCATCGATAATTCGTGTAAGACCGGCCGAGGTTTATTGATTTTATGATCACTACCCTTTTGTGTCTTTGGCGCAAAAGGGTTTCTGATTTTATACAATGATGGGACAATTTTATAAGGAGGTGTTTGTAAGGATGCCAAGCGAGAAAATCTTAAAAGAAAAAGAGGCTGTTGTAGCTTCGATAGTGGAAGACATTAAAAATGCGGCTACTGTAGTTTTCGTTGATACGAGAGGTTTGACGGTAGAGAAAGATACAGAACTTAGAGCAGCTCTTCGCAAAGCTGACGTTAGCTATAAGGTTCGTAAGAACACTTTAACAACAAAAGCCGTTGCTCAATTGGGTCTTGAAGGAGTTGAAGAATTCCTTAAGGGACCTACAGCTGTTGCGGCTTGCCCTACTTTGACAGATGCAGCTAAAATCATCAATGACTTTGCAAAAGACAACAAAGCAGTTGAGATCAAAGGCGGTATCATGGAGGGTAAAGCAATTTCAGCAGACACTGTAAAAGAGTTGGCAAGTTTGCCTTCAAAGGAAGTTCTTATTGCAAGACTTTTGGGCAGCTTGAATGGTCCTATTACAGGACTTACTATTGCGCTTAATGAATACGCAAAAAAGCTTGAAGCCTGAGTTTAAGCTAAAAAACAGGCGATAAAAAATATAATTTTAATTGGAGGAAATTTAAAATGGCTAGTGAAAAAATACAGAAATTTATTGATGATGTTAAAGCTTTGACAGTAATCGAACTCAACGAGCTCGTTAAAGCAATGGAAGAAGAGTTTGGCGTATCTGCATCTGCAGCTGTTGCAGTTGTTGCAGGTCCCGCTGCTGCAGGCGATGCTCCTGCTGCTGCTGAGCAGACAGAGTTTGACGTTATCCTCAAGAGCGCAGGTCCTAACAAGATGAACGTTATCAAAGTTGTTAAAGAAATCACAGGTGCTTCACTTATGGAAGCTAAGAAAATCGTTGACGAAGCTCCGAAGCCTCTTAAAGAGAAAGTTAGCAAAGACGATGCAGCTGCTATCGAAGCTAAACTTAAAGAAGCAGGCGCAGAAGTTGAGGTTAAGTAATTTATTTACTTAGATTGTACCATCAATAATAAGACCGGATTCTTGTATATAGCAAGAGTCCGGTTTTTGTTTTGTTGACAATGAGTTTAAAATACATATAATAATAAGTAATATATGTAGTTCAGTTGAAAGGATTTGAGAAAAATGAAGAAAATTATATCGATTTTATGTGTTGCTGTTATGGTCTTTACATTAAGTGCGTGTGGACTTGATGAACTGAAAATCGGCTCTGATAGCAGTGAAACGAAATTTAATACAGGAAGTGTTTCCGGTAATAAATATACGAACGACTTTATAGGAATTTCATGTGAGCTTGATGAGAATTGGGTATTTATGACTAATGAACAAATAGAGGAAAACAACAAAGTTGCAATGGGAATGGTAGGAGAGGACTACAAGGAAGCTGTAGAGAAAGCAACTACATTCACTGATATGATGGCTACTCACGTTAATGGAACAGACACTTTAGGAGTTGCTTTTGAAAAGCTTAGCGGAAGCAACGCTTCATTAACTGAGGAAAAGTATGCAGATATGAGTACGAGTTCTTTGAAAGGTGCATTAGAGTCAATGGGAATGACTAACGTACAGGCATCTGCCGGTGAGACTACGTTTGCAGGTTCAAAACATGCGTGTATTGAAATCACTGCAGAATTTAACGGAATTGCAGTATATGAGAAATTAGCAATCGTTAAGCATCAGAATTATATAATCTGTATAACAGCGTGCACCTGGGGAACAGATTCATGTGATGCAAACTTAGGTATGTTTAAGGCTATCTAATAAGTTTGCGGCCAAGTTATATAAAGCTTAAAATTATGCATCCGTTTTGCACTGACCGTTCAGGAAGTGTAAACGGATGCTTTTTATTGCTGACTTAGAATTTTTGTATTATAATTTTAATAAGAAAATATCTGAAATAAGAGGGGACAACGTATGAAGTTAATTTTTTGCTTATCCAAGGACAAAGGAATGATGTTTTTCGGTAAGAGACAGTCGCAAGATGCGATATTACGGGAGTGGATTATCAATCACATAGAAGGCTCAAAATTGTGGATGAGTGAGTATTCCGCAAAGCAATTTGAAAGCCGCGATAATATTATTGTTGACGGCGATTATATGAATAAAGCGGGAGAGGCTGATTATTGCTTCGTAGAAGACGGTGCTTACAGCGCTGAAAATGCGACGGAGATAATTATTTGCAAATGGAACCGCGCTTATCCCGGCGACAAATTTTTTGAGATAGATTTAAAAGAAGCAGGGTTCAAAAAAACAGGAACGGTCGATATAAAAGGCAAGTCACACGAGATAATAACGATAGAAACATATATAAAGAAGGGCTAAAATGAATAAACAATATAAAAAAGTATTATCGCTGGTACTCGCGGTAGCCATTACGTTTTCGCTTTGCGCATGTAAAGTTTATGAAAACACGTCAAATCGCGTAATGCCTACGGAAACACCAACGCTCTCGCCAACACCAACGCTCTCGCCAACACAAACGGCGACAGCAGAGGAAACTTCCGTACCAACAAATGCGCCCGTCGAAACCCCGGGAGAATTACCGGAGTATTCGGGAGTGCCGTATACTATTGTGAACAACAATCAGCCGGAGTTCAGCACGGAGGAGCTTACCACGGTTGCATACGAAAAGTATAGTGACCTTGACAATCTCGGCAGATGCGGCTTGGCAATTGCATCTTGCGGAGAGGAAATTATGCCGGCAGAAGGGGAAGAAAGAGGCTCTATAAGCAAAATTAAGCCTTCCGGATGGGTGCAGGCTGCGTATAAAGGAGTGTCGGGCGGTTATCTTTGGAACAGATGTCATCTTATCGGATGGCAACTGTCAGCTGAAAATGCCAACAAGAAAAATTTAATTACGGGAACGCGATATATGAACGTGGACGGCATGCTGACGTTTGAAAATATGATTGCAGACTACATAAAGGAAACGGGAAATCACGTTGCTTATAGGGTAACGCCGATTTTCGTCGGAGACAATCTGGTGTGCAGCGGCGTTCAAATGGAGGCGTATTCAATAGAAGATTCGGGAGAAGGAATCTGTTTTAACGTGTATTGCCATAACGTGCAGCCGGGGATAGCAATAAACTATGCTACCGGCGAAAGTTCGCTCGAAGAATAAATTTTGCGCGAGAATTATATATCCTCGGTTAATTTACCGACAGGGTTTACTATACTGTAGCCGATATTTATAAGGTGATCGGCTACACGCTCCATATCTGAAACTGCAGAAGCGTAATAAGGGCTTACTTCAAAGTTGCAATTGCCGTCCGCAAGACGTGCAAAGTGCGCGGAAATATAGCTCTTTTTCATTTTGTCGATATTGTCTTCTAAAGCAGCAAGCTCGGAGAGATGCGATTTATTCAGGTTCTCAAAGGCATCTTTTGAAATAGTGAGCATTTGCGTGATTTTGTCGCCCATATTACTAATATCAGACAGAGCCTTTTCGGAGAAATGCAGCTTAGAGGATGACATTTCTGTAGCAATACCGTAGAAATTTTCTGCATGGTCGCCTATACGCTCAAGGTCATTGAGAACGTGAAAATACGAACCGATAACGAGCTCGTCACTCTCGTCCACGTTAGGCGAAAGACGTATAAGAAACTGAGTTAACGCGCCGTTTGTAAAGTCTATTATTGATTCATTTGCGGCAACAACGTCGCCTGTTGTGAGGTTTTCTGTCTTCATGGCTTCAAGTGAAAGCTTAATATTTTCCTCAACGAGACAGAACATGTAATTCATTTCCTTTTTTACCTGCATAAGAGCAACGGGAGGCGTTGAAAGAAGTCTGTCGTCAATGTATTTAAGCGTATGATCTTTCTCCTGCGTTTTCTTGTCCTTGATAATAAGGCAGGAATATTTAACGAGTTGTGAGACAAAAGGTAAAAGCACGCACGTGGTAGATACGTTGAATATTACGTGGAATGCCGACACTCTCATTTGTAAAGACATAGGATCACTACCGGGGAATAACGACACGAGGAGATTGAGAATAGGTTCCTCAAAAATCCACACAATTGCAGTGAAAATTGCTGTGCCGATAAGGTTAAATGTGAAGTGTATGAGAGCGACACGTTTCGAATTTGCATTTGCACCAATGGAAGCAAGGAGCGCGGTAACGCACGTACCGATGTTTGCACCGAGAATAATGAAGAGAGCCAGTCCGAGCGGAAGGATGCCTGTACCAACCATTGTAATAACGACACCTGTTGCGGCGGAGGAGCTTTGAATTAATGCTGTAAAAATTATACCAATTAAGATTAGAAGCAGTGGAGAATCTACGACAGCGAAAATACTCTGGAACATGGATTCTACTAACGGATTGCCAAAAGCTTGCTCGCTGCTCATTACGTTGAGACCTACGAAAATCAATCCCAAACCGCTGCAGAGGAGGCCGGCAGTTTTTATTTTTTCTTTTTTGAAGAAGCCCATCATGACGCCTGCAAATGCAAGAAAATACATAAGCATATTGAAAAAATCGTTTTTCAGAGCCACGAGGAGACCTGTGATTGTTGTACCAATGTTAGCACCCATTATGATTGGCGTTGCCTGCATAAGAGTCATAACGCCTGCATTAACCAAACCTATTACCATAACGGACGTTGCCGAGGAGCTTTGAATAATCGCTGTAACTCCTGCACCGATGCCGACTCCCGAAAATCGGTTGTTGCTTATTCGACCGAGCATTTTTTTCATGCCATCGCCGGCACTTCTTTCAAGCGCATCGCTCATAAAATTCATGCCGACAATAAAAACGCCGACTCCGGCGAGCAGCCAGATGAGACTTTGTAAAAGTTGCAAAATTTCTTCCGGTGTTAACATAGTATTACTCCTTTC
Organism: Clostridia bacterium; assembly: GCA_017622825.1. Classification (GTDB taxonomy): domain Bacteria; phylum Bacillota; class Clostridia; order UBA1212; family UBA1255; genus Egerieisoma. The sequence continues at coordinate 19,055 of JAGAQK010000146.1, forward strand.
GGCGACGGAAATTTACGAAAGATCCCACGCCTTACGAGGGATTATACCATTAAAAATAAGAGAATAAAAGATAAAAATATTATAAAATTGACAGATAAGATTTGTTTTGTTAGAATTAGCCGATTATTAAAAAATAATCGGACAAAAAATTCAGCGTCTTAGTATTTTTTAAGCACTGTAGTAGTTTTTAAGGAGGAAGAGATAATGGTAATATGTCCTAATTGCAAAAAGGAATTTGAAGACGGCACGATGTTTTGTAACAACTGCGGTACAAAACTTGAGCCTGTTGTTAGCCCGGATTCCAATCAAACAGTAAGAAATGAGGTTGAGCAGGTACAGCCTGTAGCGGCAACACCGGTGGAGAAGAAAAAGATTCCGAAAAAAGCACTTATTTTTGGGGCAATCGGAGTGGCTGTAGTAGCAATAATTGTTCTTGTCGTTGTATTGTTGTTGAATGGCGGAGAGGAAGACAACAAGAAACCGATGTATAATTATGCTATGTATTTAAAAGAAGGAGAAATATTCTATTCTGATCTTAATAAAGAAAGTAAGCCTTGGCAATTGACAACATCACTTTTTGAAGATGATATGACTGATAGCAATATGTTGGAAAAACGGTCTTGGTACAGCGGAAATATGATTAGTGACAATGGCAAGTATATGGTTTATACAGATAAGATAGGAAGCTCCGGCACAAGGGGCTTGTACTTTAGGGATATAAAGAATCCTAAGGCAGAGCCTGTTAAGATTGATTCTGCTGCTAAAGAATTTGTTATTGATCCTTCGTCATCATTCATTTTGTATGCAACAGGAGATGATTCGCTTTATCAATATACATTTGCTAATGATACCAAGGACAAAATTGCAAGCGATATAGATGAACTTGCATTATCTGAGGATTACAAAAGAATAATTTACGTTACTAAAGAAGATAGTGTGTATTTTAAGGAAATAGGAAAAGATAAAGAGAAAATTGCCAGTGATATAAGCGATTTGGTTTATACAAATAAGAAAGCAACTACAATTTATTACGAGAAAGATGGCTCTCTTTATAAACAAGATATCGGCAAAGATAAGGTTGAAGTAGCATCTGATGTTTACAGGGTTATAAGAGTTTATGAATCCGGTGAGATTTATTATATGAAAGATGCATCGACAGAGGTGCCTTTGATGAATTTTGTAACAGACGATATGAAAGATGCTGATGCAGCAATGAAAAAGCCTGAGTATCCTGATTATCCTGATTATCCAAGTAGCCCTTCACGTCCATATAGGTATCAGTTTGCGACTGATGAGGAGTATCAGGCAGCATATGAACAATATGAAAAAGATTATGAGGAATGGCAAAAAACACGCGAAAGAATGGAAAAAGAATACGATGATGCGGTTGATGCATACTATGAAGATCAAGAGAAATATAATGCAAAAAGCAACAGAGATGATTTAAGAGAGGATCTTGCTGAAAGAACGACGAAACAAAATAAGTATTCTATTTACTATTATGACGGTAAAGAAGCGACTTTGGTTTCTGAAACAGCAGAGGATTATGATATTGATTATGCCAAGGATGCACCTGTAATTATTTATGTTCCTTTGGTTCAGTCTGAAATAGCAAAAGTTAAAATCTCTGAAATTAGCTATTACTGGGAGTTAGAAGACAAGATTTCCGAAGGTCAAAGTGCAACCACTGAATATTCTATCGCTGTGAAGAATAAATCAACAGCTGTTACTGCAGAAAAAGAGCCTGCAGGTTTCACAATTAACAAAGCAGGAACGACAATCTATTATCTTGATAACTTATCGGAGGATCATAATTATGGCGATCTTTATCGTATAAACATCAAGAACGGTGCGATCGGCAAAGCAGAGTTATATGAAAGTGAAGTATGTACGGGAACTATGTATACGGGAGTTATGGAGTTTATCGATAACGACAGATTTATGTACTATAAGGACGTTAAGGCTTCAAAAGGCGAAGTTTATATCAATAAAGAAAAGATAGACTTTGACGTTAACATCAGCACGATATTTGCATATGCTGACAGTGATTTGATTGTTTATTTTGTTGATTGGGACAGCGAGGACAGCAAGGGAACGTTGAAAGTTTATAAAAATGGTAAGGCTACGAAAATTGCCGACGACGCCAGCAGTTTTACGGTTACTCCCGATGGCAGAGTGCTGTATCTCTATGATTACAGTGCAAAGTACTTTAAAGGCGAGCTTCGTGAGTGGGCAAACGGAAAATCAAGAAAAATTGATGATGATGTAATGTACATAATTCCTACAATATATTTTAGAATTAACAGATAATAGTTTTTAAATATTGTAGTAATTAGTAAAGCAGAAAAACTCTGAGATTTAATTATAAATTTTATCTCAGAGTTTTTTATCAACACGCATTTATTTTCTTGACATGAGAATACTTTAATAGTATAATTCTTAAGCTAGCTAAATACACGATGGGGTGTAGCCAAGCGGTAAGGCACCAGACTTTGACTCTGGCATTGCGCTGGTTCGAATCCAGCCATCCCAGCCAAATCCCCGAGGACTTGTCCTCGGGGATTTTTCTTTTCACCTTTACTTCCCTCGCGAAGGTGTGTTAAAATAAAGCAAAAAAAGGCGGTGCGCAATGCAAAAATATTTTATAGTGTTTCTTTCTGTAATAATGGTATTATCTTTCTCAGCCTGCGGTTTTAACCGTGACGTGCCGGACACAGTGACAATAGAAGGAAAAGAATATAAAAAAGCTTTCGTCGAAGAATTATATCCATTTAGTGAGCCGGGTGACGGTATAAGAATTCTTGGTACGCGTTATTCCCGGTACTCTAAAACGCCGTACGATTGTTATATCGCCTATGACCGCAATGCAGAGCCTAATATATTTTTTTTAAAAGAACAATTCGATGAAGCAAAGAAATTTTACAGTGATCATAATAACTTCAATTTCTTTTGTTTGTTTGGAAACATTCACGATGAAGACGAGCAGCAGATAATAAGCTTGGAAAATATAGACGGTTCTATGTTTGATTCTTTGCTCGAATTTTCTGCTGAGAATAATTACAATCCATTTACATCCTTCAATAACGAGGAAAATTTGAAAAAAATACCGGTTGCCGATTCTGATGATTGGATGGCAGATGAGATACACTTTTACAAAGAAAGCAAGGACGGGGCGTTTTCTACTTCAAGAGGATACACGTTTGTGCTCTTTGATAATAAATTGCATCTCTTGTATGAGTATGATTTCAGTGATGAAAATGCTATTAAAATGGTGCTAAGAGAAATTCCGTCAGAAATCGGTGATTATTTTTGTGCATTACTAAAGGCTTTTTCCTGAGTGCTTACAAAACGTGGTTTTCATGGAATCAGAGTGGTATAATATAGAAGAATAAAACAAAAAAGGAGAAAACTGACTATGAAGATAGATACGAATTACATAGCGGATATGTTTTTGAAACTTGTACAGGTGCCGAGCCCTGTGGGATATTATTCGGAGCTCAACCCGGTGCTTGAAGATATTGCACGTGAATTCTCGCTGACTGTGCAATATGACAACAAAAAGACGGCGTTTATGAAGTTAGAAGGCGAAAATACAGACAAAACAGTGGCCGTTTGTGCACATTGCGACACGTTGGGGCTAATGGTGAGGAGCATAGACGGTGACGGCATGTTGAAGATACGAAAACTCGGCGGTGGCTGCTTGGCAAACATGGAAAACGAGTCGGTTACAGTCAGAACGAGAGACGGCAGAACGTATACGGGAATGCTGATTTGCAGATCACATTCGGTACACGTTTTCCCGGACACGCATACGTTGGAGCGCAATGAAGATACTGTTAGAATAATTCTTGACGAGAATGTTCACAGCAAAGAAGAAGTGGAGGCGCTGGGAATCCAAAACGGAGATATTGTTTTTGTAGATCCGCATTGTGAATATACAAAAACAGGATATTTGAAATCGAGATTTATTGATGACAAAGGATGTATGGCGAGCTGCTTTGCAGCAATTAAATATTTGAAAGATAATAATTTAAAGCCAAAGTACAACGTGCTGTTTGTATTTCCGTACTACGAAGAAGTAGGAATGGGTGCCACATATCTTTTGGAAGAAGTAGAAGAATTTTTGGCAGTTGATATTGGCTTGATAGGCCCGGACTGCGCGGGAAATGAGCATTCCGTAAGTATTTGTGCGAAAGACGCAGTAGGACCGTACGACTATGAATTTACGAGTAAATTGGCAGAATATGCAAAACAAGAAGGCTGTAAATACGCCATAGACACGTATTTCAGCTATGGTTCGGATGCAAACTCCTCTATAAAAGCAGGAAATAACATGCGAATCGCAAACATAGGACCTGCAGTGTACTCCACGCACGGCAGAGAAAGGGCACATATTGACGGACTTGAAAATACTGCAAAATTACTCGCGGCATATTTGTTAAAGGGCTGACATGCTTGCTGAAGCAAAGGGTATTTGTATGAAAAGAGCTATTAAAGCAACGATTATAATTGTTGCTGCTGTGGTTTTTATTGCTGCAATGAGCGCGTGCAGAAAGGAAAATAATGAAATGACCAAGAAGCCCGAAGAATTTATTTTAGGCATGGATGCGTCATGCGTTCCGTCGCTTGAAGCGAGCGGCGTGAAGTATTATGACCACGCAGGAAACGAGAAAGACGTGTTTGAAATATTGAGCCAAAACGGCATAAATTATATCAGGGTGCGCGTGTGGAATGACCCGTTTACAGCAGACGGCAAAGGCTACGGCGGAGGTAATTGCGACGTGCAAAATGCCGCGAAAATCGGCAAAAGAGCGGCAAAGTACGGCATGCAACTGCTCGTAGACTTCCACTACAGTGATTTTTGGGCAGACCCTTCGAAACAGCAGGCGCCCAAGGCATGGGAAGGCATGAATATCAACGACAAGACGGACGCGCTATATAATTTCACGAAAGAAAGCCTTAAAAGTATTAAAGCAGCCGGCGCCGACATTGGTATGGTGCAGATTGGAAACGAAACAAATGGTGCTATGTGCGGAGAAACCGCTGCCGAGCTTGGCGGGTGGCAAAGAATAACGCAACTTATGTCGGCCGGTTCAAAAGCAGTGAGGGAGGAATGCCCGGAGGCACAAGTTGTGATGCATTTTGCAAATCCCGAAAAGCCGGAGAGTTATGAGAGTTACAGCGCAAATCTTGATTATTACAGTGTGGATTATGATGTTTTCGCATCATCTTATTACCCGTTTTGGCACGGAACGCTTGATAACCTGGCTGCGGTGCTTTCGAATGTGGCAGAGAAATACAATAAAAAAGTAATGGTGGCGGAGACGTCTTATGCGTATACAGAGAAAGACTCTGATTTTTACGGTAATACGTTAGGAAGTGGCACGAAACAAAGACCGTACCCATTCACGCAGCAAG
>JAGAQK010000014.1 GCA_017622825.1 Clostridia bacterium
CTGGCGCCGATGATTACAGTGAATTCTCCCTTTGAAACAGAAAACGAAATGTCATTTGCAGCGTGAATCTCGCCACCGCCTACATTATAGGTTTTATATACGTTTTCAAAAAGTATAAATTTGTCACTGTTATCGCTATCTCTCATTTGATGGCACCTCCGGCAAAAAGTATATCATATTTTACACGTTACAGCTATATAAATATTTTATCGAAGCACTTATAAGGAGCAAGGTTATGGGTGAAACCGGCAAAGTACCCGCAAAACTCAACGGGCAAGACGTTAACATTCAAAACAGGGAAAAAATAAGAATTACAGGAGTAAACGACATTATAGGTTTTGACGAGACATTCGTCGATATAGAAACAGAGCTTGGTAAAATGCTCATAAGGGGAGAGGGATTGAAAATATCAAGGCTAAGCTTAGAACAGCACGAGCTCGTTATAAACGGCTACGTTTATAGTTGCGAATATGAAGACACAAATAAAACAAAAAAGGGAATAGTGGGGAGAATATTCAGGTAATGCAATGGAAAATTTTTCTTTTTATGGGAGTTGTCGGCACTTTAATAGGCCTCACGTACGACGTTTTTCGAGCATTTCGTATATCGTTTAAAAGAAGCGGGAAGCGGTTTGATTTCGTATCGGCGCAAGTGACGGACGTAATTTTCGCGGTCGTTTCGTTTTGCCTGTTTACCGTGGGAGTGTACGTTTTTGCGAAAGGGGAAGTGCGCAGCTACAGCGTACTCGGCACGTTAGCGGGGATTGGCGCGTACGTTTTGGTGCTCGCACCTGTTACAGGGAGAATTTTTCGCATTTTTTTTAAAATTTTATACAAAATTTTTATAGAATTTCCTAAAAAACTATTTACGAAACGCTCATAATCGTTTATAATTTTACAGTATTCCTACGAAAGATGAGTGGTTTAAATATGCGAAAGGTATTCAATCTTAGAAATTTGATATTTGTCGCTTTGGCTGTCGGTATTGTAACTTTGATAGTTGCACAGCAAAGCTTGCTTGACAGAAACATTGAAAAGAATAAGTCTTTGCAAGAAGACATTAAGCAAGTGGAACAGCGGATTATGGAGCTTGAAGATGAAAAGTCCCAGATAGGCACGGACGAGTACGTAGAGGAAAAAGCACGCGAGAAGTTGGGATACGTTAAAAGTGACGAGACTGTTTTTATGAAAAATGAATAATTTTTAATATATCATATTTTCAACAAGAGAGGATGAATCCGTTTTTTTATGTCGGGTGTTAGTGAGGTTGTAGGCGGCACAGTTTCCGCAATTATGAATTTTGGAGCGTTTGTATCCTTAGAGGATGGCTCAACAGGTCTTGTACATATTTCTGAAATTTCCAAAAATTTTGTAAAAGATGTAAACGAGTTTCTTACAGTAGGTCAGTCAGTCCGTGTTATCGTGCTTGCTACTGATCACGACGGCAAAAAGAGACTTTCTATGAAGAAAGCCGACGAAATATTACTTGCAAACGGTAATGATAACAATGTCAACGTGCTCAAAGCGCCGCAAGCTCCGAAGAAAGATCACGATTTGAAATTTGAAAACAAGGCAGATAAAAACAAAAAGAACAAAATCCGCAGGCAAGAAGAGGCAAAAGTTGCAAAGCAGGATTTATTTACACAGCCACCTCCGGAGTTCGATGATTTAAACAGTGCATCATCCGACAATTTTGAAGACAAACTTTCAAAGTATATGAAGCAAAGCGAAGAACGCCTCATTGATGTCAAAAGACAGAGCGAAAATAAACGTGGCGGTGGATACGTTAGACGTGGATAATGTAGTTACAGAGCAAAACAATAAAGATAATATACAAAATTTTGCAGAATGGCTTGCAGCTTCGGCTGCACATGATGCCTTTTACTTACCGCACCCGCAAAGTGGGCTGTTGTATAAGCGCAACATGAGTGCCATTCAATTTTTATGTATAATGACACAAACCGGCAGGGAAATGATTCACATAATGATGGAGAATCTGCGAAACGCTCCTGCAGACCACAACATTGGCAATGCCTTCAGGACTTTTGTTTTTATTGTAGATTTTTCACTGAGCGAGAATGATGGTTTCGCAGATTTTTTAAGCCAAGAGCTGGAAGCAAACATGATGGCACGTGTTTTGACAGAATTTATTGTTGTGGATTTTAATAAAGGAACTTATTTCAAAATTTCCGGGGGCAAAGTGAATGACAAGCATTTAAGAAAAGTCCTTGAAAGTGCACACGAGGCAGTGAATATGACAGAAGACACAAGAAGCAGCCAAGCGTCACATAAAATTAAATCGTTCAACAAAAATTTCGCAGAGATGAAAATAAAAAAAGAAAACAAAGGCCTGTTATTTGCAGTTTTAGCTATTGTATTGATTAACGTGACGGTTTTTGTCATAGATTATATTTTTATGACGAGAAAAGGCGAAATGCCTATTGAAGCTTTTGGCATACAATACAATAGACTTGTTTGGGAAGGCGAATGGTGGAGACTCATAACGTCAAACTTTCTACACTCTGACGTGAGCCATCTTTCGGGCAACATGATAATGCTTTTGTTAATCAGCCGTTTGCTGCGAAATTTTTATTCCGGCTTCCAATATTGTGTGATTTATTTGATAACGGGTATAGTCGGCAGTCTTTCTACGCTGTTTTTTATGGAAGAAGAAGTTTTATCGCTCGGTGCCTCAGGTGCCGTAATGGGTATAGGCGGCGTGCTTATATTCAGAATGTTTTTCGGACACAACGCCCATTTCTTGCGCAGAATATCTAATTGCTTAACAATTATAGTAATGATAGTCTATAATTTGGCATTCGGCCTCACGCAAACAGATATCAACAACTGGGCACACTTTTCGGGCTTTATCACAGGCTTTTTGCTCGCGTGCCTCATTCATGTTTACCAAAAGAAGAAAGAAAAGAATAACAACAAAAATCTCGCATAAACTTGTATATAACGAGTTAAGGGAAGACGGTTTTATTAATTGAATCACAAAAAAGAAACATATCAGGCAGGCGCAATGAAGCTTATGGCGGCTGCCTTTATTGTACGCATTCTCGGCTTCGTAAACAGGATTTATATGTCAAATATTCTCGGTGCGGAAGGCATGGGGCTTTTCCAACTTTCTTCACCTGTTTACAGTCTGATAATTCTCACGCTTACCTCCGGTGTTTCCATAAGCGTTTCGGGCATCACTGCACGAGAAAAAGCACGCGGCCACACAGAAAATGCACTTCGGGCAGCAAAAACGGCATTCGGAATACTTTTGGCTGCAGGTACTTTTTGCGGTATTTTGCTATCCGTTTACGCAAAAAAAATATCAATTGAACTTTTAGGTGACGTCAGGGCGTATTATTCACTCATTATGTTGGCTCCATGTATACCGATTGTTGCCTCGGCATCAGCCATAAAAGGCTATTTCTACGGCTCTTCAAACGTAACACCCACTGCTTTTTCACAAATAGCTGAGCAAATAGTGAGGATTTCAGTAATATTTTTTGTAGCAAACAAAATAGCAGGCAGCAACTTAGCTTACGCATGCGCTATTGCCACAACATCGGCGGCATTTGGGGAAATGGCAAACCTTGTGGTAGTGGGAATTGCGTTCTGTAGAGAAAAAACAAAAGAAAAACCGACGCTTACCATAAAGTCGGCGGCTCGCGGCATTGTGAAAAATGCGCTTCCGATATCAATAAATAGGCTTGTGATATCGCTTATGGGGATGATTGAAACTGTCCTTTTGCCGATGCGAATCGTGGCGGGAGGCTTTGATTATAAAGAAGGAATTGAGACTTTGGGACGAATTTCCGGTATGGCAATGCCGCTCATAGCCTTTCCCACACTTATAACTTCTTCTGTTGCCACAACACTTGTGCCGGCCGTTTCGGAGGCAGTTTCTATTAAAAATTACAAGCTCGCCAATCATAGAATCGAAAAGTGCCTAAATATCGGTTTTTTGCTCGGATTTGTGTTTTTCGGGATCTATTATACGCTTGGCTCAGCGGCGGGAGAACTATTATACCCGGGTCAAGGCGTTGGTGTGATATTAAAAGAACTGTCTTTTTGCTGCATTTTTATGTACGTTGAGCAAATTATGGCAGGAATCATAAACGGTCTTGGGAAGCAAGGTGTGTCGCTACTCACGTCGGCGGCGGGCTACGTCATAATTATTGCGTTTATTTGGTTTGGTGTGCCCATTTACGGTATCGATGCTTACGTTTGGGGAAGTATAATCAGCATGGCAGTGACGGCAGTGCTCAATTTGTGCGTTATCATCAAATATACGGGGCTTGCGGTGCACGTACGGAATTGGCTTCTGAAGCCGGCTGTTATTGCTTTAGCTTGTATACCGGCGTCGGAATTTGCCGAATATTTTCCAATAAACGACAAATTTCTACACTTTTTGACAAGTGGTGCTTTTGTCTGCTTGACGGTTCTTATCTTGATTGTTAAAATGTTTAAGAATCTGAAATGGGGCGATATAATTTGGAAAAAGATGCAAATAAAAAAGTCATAGCGATTACAATGGGTGACCCTTGCGGAATAGGTCCTGAAATAACTGTTAAAACTCTTGCGGATAAGAATGTTCACGCCAGATGCACTCCGCTTCTCATTGGTGACGCCGATATTTTAGAACAGGCAGCACAAAAAATGGGAATTAAACATTTTATGGGGAAATACGCAGATTTTATATATCATGTGCCTTGCAACGGTAAAATAACGACAAAAAATGCCGGAAAGATTTGTGATTTTGCAGGTCAGGCTGCTTTTGATTGCATTAAAGCATCGCACTTGCTTTGCAGTAAGAGCAAGGCTCACAGCGTGGCGACCGCTCCAATCAATAAGGAAGCACTTAAAGCAGCAGGCGTTCCGTATATCGGACATACAGAGATTTACGCGTCACTTACGAATACAGTAGATCCTTTGACGATGTTCGACACAAAAGGACTGCGAGTTTTCTTTTTAACGAGACATCTTTCGTTAAGCGATGCAATAAAGGCTATAACGGTAGAAAAAATCAAAGATTATATTGTACGTTGCACAGAGGCACTCGACAGAATAGGAGCGTCGAAGGGAGTGCTTGCAGTTGCAGGACTCAATCCTCACAGTGGTGAACATGGACTTTTTGGGACGGAGGAGACTGAAATAATAGCACCGGCAGTGGAAATTATGAAAAATGAGGGGTTTCTTGTTGAGGGGCCTGTAAGTGCTGACTCTGTTTTCCATCAGGCATATATGGGAAAATACCGCGCAGTACTGTCTTTGTATCACGATCAAGGTCATATAGCGACAAAAACACTCGATTTTGAACGAACGATAGCAATAACACATTCTATGCCGTACTTGAGGACATCTGTAGACCACGGCACTGCTTTTGATATAGCGTGGACGGGGAAGGCTTCCAATGTGAGTATGGTTGAAGCGACACTTTTGGCGGCGAAATATTCGTACCGATGAGAATAAACGGAGTTGAATAAATATGATTGAAAATATTGTTGATAAATTTGCATTTGAGGGCGAACTTGATTCTTATAAAACCAGCGGTTCAGGGCTGATTAACGTGACGTATACTTTGTGCTTTTTGGTGCCCGGAGGCAAGATTCACAAATACATACTTCAAAGAATTAACACCGATATTTTCACCGAGCCTGAAGCACTTATGGAAAATATTGAAAAAGTTACCGGATATATACGAGAAATGGCAATTAA
>JAGAQK010000147.1 GCA_017622825.1 Clostridia bacterium
AAATAACGGCGTAGACAACATAAGAGCAATAATAGAAGAAACGGCGTACGCAGCATCAGTCGCGAAATATAAGGTTTTTATAATAGACGAGGTTCACATGCTGTCAACAGGCGCATTCAATGCACTTTTAAAGACGCTTGAAGAACCACCGCAAGACGTAATATTTATTTTAGCCACAACAGAGCCTAACAAGCTTCCCGTAACAATATTATCGCGCTGCCAGAGATATGATTTTAAAAGAATATCGCAAGAAGGCATTATAGGCAGGTTGGAAACAATCTGCAAAGAACAGGGAATTCAGTATGAACTGCCGGCACTTGCATTTCTTGCACAAAAATCAGACGGCGCAATGCGTGATGCCATAAGCCTTCTTGATCAAACACTCGCTTCATGTGGCGATAATCTCACACTGCATGCCTCGCGTGCAGCAACAGGCTCAATTGATAAGGCGTTTATTGAAAGGTTTGCGTCGAATATTATACATTCTGACGGTACGGAAATTTTGCGCCAGATTGCAGTGCTGTTCTCAGAGGGCAGGGATCCTTCGGATTTTATAGCTGAGCTTATGCAGATTTTCAGAAATATACTTGTGATATTGACCGTAAAGAATACAGAAGGACTGATTTATGAGACACAAAGCAGCATGGAGCTTCTAAAAGAAATTGCGGCAGACACGAATCCCGAAGAATTAACTTTGATAATAAAAGAGCTTTCTAAGCTTGACAGCTCGCTCAAATGGGCACTTCAAAGAAAAATTCTCTTTGAAGCAGGTATGCTCGGTTTGTGTGACAGGAAATGGGACAGCAGTGAAGCATTGCTCTCAGAGAGAATTACAGTATTAGAAAATAGACTCTCAGACCTTGTAAGAAAAGGTGTAAGAGTTCAATCAAGAGCAGTGCCGGCGCCGCAACAAGAAACAGCGCCGCAGCAAGAAAACGCGCCGCAGCAAGAAAACGCGGAGCTTTCTGTACCCGAAGAAGCTCCGGTACCTGTAATTGAGGCGCCTACAGAGCTTGAAGCGCCTGCCATTCCCGAAATACCAAATATTCCCGATAAACCAAATATTCCCGAAAAACCCAAAAAAATCAAAAAGCCGGCAGAAGTAAGTGCCGGCGGACTGACAGAGTCAGACGAGCTCGACTGGAAGGATTTCCTTGCGAACGTTTCGGACAAGGGACAATCATCATTGTCGGCGCTCATCAAAATTAACAGCCGCGGAGTGCTTGATGGCAAAGGAAATCTCATACTCGTCTTTGAAAACCCAATCGTTAAAGATATGATTGTAAAAAAAGATGCCACGGATATACTTTCAGAAAGTGCAACAGCAGCTTACGGCATGCCTCTCAAAGTCGTTTACGCATCTAAAAAAGACGACCTGAACGGTTTTGCACCCTCAGACGGAGCAAAGGTAGCCGCAGCTTCGGTAACTGCACCCGCACAGCAAACGACAAGCGATAGCTTTGATAACTCGGTTGATATATTGAAAGAGCTTTCAAATCTGGACGGATTTTCAGTAGAGTTCAAAGATTGATACGCATATAATACTAAAGAGTTATCGTAAAAATCCGGGAGGCTTTTTAGTATGAAATTATTAAAATTCGGTATGGAAGGTCCGCATGTCGAAATGCTTCAGCTTGCACTCTTAAGAGCCGGATACAACATAAAAGGCGCAAACAAAGGCATTGACGGCATATTTGGCAGCAGCACTCTTTCATCTGTGAAAGAGTTTCAAAAAGACAACGCACTGGCGGCGGACGGTATCGTTGGCGCTGCTACTTGGAAAAAACTTTTACCGTACGTTACAGGATATTTGCGCTACCGCATACGTCTCGGCGACACGTTTTATAAAATTGCTAAAAGGTACGGAACGTCCACGCAAGCAATCAGTGTTGCCAATCCTGATATTTTACCAAATAATTTGCCTGTGGGCGCTGTAATTAACGTGCCGATGGGCTTCTATAACGGCAATAAAGGTGTGGTGTATGGGGAAATTTCGTACACGTGGGAGTTGTTATCACTGTTCATAGAAGGAATCTGCGCGAGATATCCTTTCTTAGAACAATTTACTATTGGAAACAGTGTGTTGGGACGAGGAATTTACTGCATAACTTACGGCGAAGGGGAAAATTCCGTAATGTATAACGCTTCGCATCACGCAAATGAGTGGATTACTACGCCCGTAGTGCTGAAATACGTGGAAGAATTGGCAAAAGCATACGCTTTTGGCGGTGACGTGGGCGGATATAATGCACGGGAATTATACGAAAAGTGCAAGTTTTACATTGTGCCGATGGTTAATCCCGATGGCGTTGACCTTGTAAACGGCTATTTCGAAAAAGATAGCAACGTATACAAAGAAACAAAGCGAAAAGCAGCGGCGTACCCTGATATTCCGTTTCCTGACGGTTGGAAAGCGAATGTGAGGGGTGTTGACCTTAACCTGAATTACCCGGCAGGGTGGGAGCAGGCGCGTGAAATCAAGTTTGCGCAGGGGTATACTGAGCCGGGACCGCGAGATTATGTGGGAAGTGCGCCGCTTTCGGAGCCTGAAAGCGCGGCTATGGCTGAATTTACGCGGCGAAATGACTTTAAGCTGACTTTATCGTATCACACGCAGGGGAAAGTGATTTTTTGGAAATATCTGGATTTTGAACCGGCGAGGTCATTTGAAATTGGTAAAAAATTGGCAGAAGTAAGCGGATATTCGCTTGAAATTACGCCGTCTGCTTCGGGATACGCAGGGTATAAAGATTGGTTTATTCAGGAGTTCAACAGGCCGGGTTATACGATTGAATGCGGGCTTGGCGTAAATCCTTTGCCTGTGTCACAATTTGTCGAAATTTATAATGACAACGAGCCGCTTATGTCAGAAGCTGCTGCAGTGATATAAATTTCTGTATTTAATTGATTTCCATTGAAAAGAGTGGTATAATCTTCGGAAATTTATAAAGCGACAAGCCGCAAGACTTCGTACATTAAGGTGGTACAATGAAAAAGACGTATGTTACTTCAATGCCTAATCACATCGGTGCTTTTTTGAAAGCAAGCAAATGTTTTTCTGCTTTGGGAATCAATATTACACGTGTAAGCTATAATAAGGCTGTTGATTCCCACACTTTGTTTATTGATGCCGAAGGCACGGAGGAACAATTAAAAAAGGCCGATGTTGAACTTGAAAAAATCGGGTATCTTCAAAATAACGCAAGCAAAACAAGCGTTGTATTAATAGAGTTTTGCCTTGAAGACATTCCCGGAAGTGTAACAAACGTTCTGACGCTTATAAATGATTTTAATTTTAATATTTCGTATATCAGCTCGCAAGAAAACGGCAGTGATCATCAATATTTTAAGATGGGATTGTACGTTGAAGATATTGAGAAGATATCTGCTTTTCTCAAGGAAGCGGAAAAACTCTGCCGTGTGCGTGTAATTGATTATAACAGTTCCGAAAAGGTTTATGACAACAGTATTTTTTACAGTAATTACGTTATGGGCCTTTCCAAGACGATGGGGCTTTCAGAGGATGTCAGTCAGGAGCTTCTGGTTCATGTCAATCTTGCTATGCAGACGTTGGATGAGCAAGGTTTATCGCCATACAGAACGTTTGATAGTATAAGTAAATTTGCGGAATTACTCGGAGCTTCCAAAGGCAGAGCTTTTATGCCGAGAACCAGCACGCATAAGATAACCGAAAGCACTGAGATTACTTTAATAGAACCTCCTTGCGGTAGTAACACCATTATCATAAAAAGCGAAGATAGTTATTTGTTTGTAGATAGCGGTTATGCTTGTTATCAGGATGAAATGCTGGAGGTTTTGAGAAGGGTTGTTCCTGATTTTGATAACGTAAAGAAAACCATTCTTGTTACTCATGCCGACGTCGATCATTGCGGGCTGCTTTCGTTATTTGACCAAGTAATTGCAAGTGCCAAGACTGCGCTCTGTTTAAAAAATGAATTTTTGGGCAACGACGGATACCGTGAAAAAAATCCGCTTCACAAGCCGTATATAAATATCTGTAAGATACTCACGTCTTACAAAGCGGTCAACCCTGAAAGTATCGTTGTTCCTTGGCCTGATTA
>JAGAQK010000148.1 GCA_017622825.1 Clostridia bacterium
CTATGCGAGCATAATGGCAAGTAACCATCTGCCACAAAACGTATATGAAAACATGGAAAAAATGACAAAATTGGGAGTTGAAGGAAAATATGGATATTATGAAGCTATTGATTACACACCGGGGAGCAAAGGCATAGTTGAAAGTTTTATGGCACACCACGTAGGAATGGCGCTTTGCGGCATGGCTAATTTGCTTTTTGACAGCGTTGTTTCGCGTAATTTCAGCAATATGGCCATGATGAGGCCGGTAAGCGTTATGCTGACTGAAAAACTACCAAAAAATACCGTAAAAACACCAAAACGCGAGAATTTAATACCGGAGAAAAAGAAAAATGACTGCGAAGATGAGTCTTTTTGCGTGTCGGGAAGTGACGTGCATGTGCTGTCAAACGGCAATTACACTCTTGTTTTAAACGGGAAAGGCAACAGCAAATCATCCTTCTGCAACATTGGATTTAATGTTTATAGGGATAATGAGATGCCGGAAGGTGTCGTTTCGTATCTTAACGGGAAAGTTTTGGTACCAATAAAGTGTACGCTGCACCAAGGTTGTGCAGAATACTTGTATATGACGGAGCGCGAGGAGATTACGCAAAAAATTTGCGTAGCAACGGAGCATAATGCCGAGGTTCGCCAAATAAAAATCACAAATAAAAGCAATACTGAGGTTGTGGAAAATTTAACGATTTACTGCAGGCTTATGCTCGACTTTCCGCAAGCCTACACGGCGCACCCATCGTATTCATCTATGTTTATTACTACGGAAATTTTAGCGCGCAGCCGCGACGGTTTGTGCTTAAAAGCCACAAGAAGAAAGCATAAGCCGGCAGACCCTCACGTAGAAGGCTTTTTTTGCGTAAACTTTGCAGCTGATACGCAAAATCTCGTGGAAGCTGTGACATATGATACGGATGTTTTGTCTTTCAAAGGGCGAAACACTCCCGGCAATATTAAAGCAGACGATTGCCCGGATAAACCTCTTGCAGAGAAAACGGGCACAGTTCTTACGCCGTGCTTTGCAGTTAACGTGAAGCTTCGCTTAAAAGCCGCGGCGAGCGCTGAATTTTCGTACGCAATGGGTTTTTGCGCAAAAGATACGGGAAGTTACGCAAAAATCAAAGAGCTGGCTAATGTGGAGCGCGTTTTTGAGCTTGCGCGAATGAGAAGCAAGGTGGAAGAGGAGTGGGGATTATGAAAGCGGAATCGTTGAAATTTTATAATGGCTACGGCGGTTTTGACACGCACGCAGGTGAATATGTGATTTTGAGGCGGCCGCCGCTACCATGGATTAACTGCATATCGTCCGTTGAGGGCGAGCCTTTCGGTTTTTTGATTTCAGATAGTGGCGGTGGCTACGTGTGGCACGGCAACAGCCGCGAAAATCCTATTACGAGATGGTATTGCGATGTGGCAAATGACGCTTCGGATGAGAAAATTGTGCTTAAAAAGCACGAAGGGCAAGGCGTTGTTGAGTGGTCGCCGTTTGAGGATTGCGTAGCACGCCATGGCTTCGGTTATTCTTGTTTTGAGGGTCAGCGCTACGGAATTCACTGGCTGATTTCTGCTTTTGTGCCGATAGGAAGTCCCGTTAAGGTGACACTTCTTGAAATTTGCGCTGAGTGTGATTGTGAAATATCGGTAGAATATAAGGTAGACTCGCCATATAAGCACTCTTTTATTTTTGAAAAAAATTTACAAAAATGGAAAATCAAGCAAAATGAAACTTCAAAATTTGTGCTGCTGTTAGCACAAAAAGAAAAGTACTTCGGCTCATATACGCAGCTTGCCGCGTGCGAGGAGGCTTTGGAAAAAGTAAAAAATTATTGGCACGAATATCTTGGCAGAATAAAAATTTCAACTCCCGATGAAAGTATAAATGTTATCATGAATGGCTGGCTTCAATACCAAACTGTTAGCTGTCGCATGAATGGCAGAACAGCATTCTACCAATGCGGCGGAGCGTATGGATTTCGTGACCAACTACAGGATTGCCTCGCCATAATCTACACTGACAGCGCAAAGGTTCGCGAGAGGATACTTGAGCACGCATCAAGGCAGTACGAAGAAGGCGACGTGCAACATTGGTGGCATCCGCCGAAAAATGCCGGTATACGAAGCAGATACAGTGACGACTTGTTGTGGCTCGTTTACGTTACGTACAAATACGTGGAAGCAACAGGTGATAAAGACATATTAAGTGTTCGCGTGCCGTATATAAAAAGCCGCCCGCTTGATGATAGCGAGATTGACAGATATGAAGAACCGGAAAGTTCCGATAAAGAAGACAGCCTTTTCGACCACTGCGTTTTGGCGTGCCGCTATGCGCAAAAGTACGGTGAGCACGGCATACCACTCATTGGCGGCGGCGATTGGAATGACGGAATGAACCGCGTAGGTATTTGTGGAAAGGGCGAAAGCATCTGGCTTGGTTGGTTTTTGTGTTGCTGTTTGGAATGCTTATGTAAATTGGCATTTATGACAAACATTTCCAAAATTGACAGAAATAAAATTATGGCAGAAGCAAAAAATATATCGTCTGCTATTGAAAAGCACGGCTGGGACGGTGAATGGTATGTGCGCGCATATTGCGACAGCGGACGTGTTTTGGGAAGCACAAATTCCTCTGAGTGTATGATAGACTCCATTGCACAATCGTGGGCTGTGCTCAGCGGTTTCGGAGACAGAGAAAGATGTAAAAAAGCGCTGAATTCTGCTGAACATTTCCTTGCAGATTACGAAAATGGCATAATCAAGCTGCTTACACCGCCTTTTACTGCGGATTCTATCGAAGACGTAGGGTATATAGCATCTTATCCTCCGGGAATCAGAGAAAATGGTGCACAATACACTCATGCAGCAGTTTGGCTTGCTAAAGCCTTTCTGAAAGTGGGCAATAATGACAAAGCTTACAAAATTATTAGCGCAATAAATCCTGTTAATCATGCACGTACCGAATTAGAAGTTGCCAAATATAAAATCGAGCCGTATGTTGTAGCAGCAGATATATACAGTGACTCAAACGCCGGCAGGGGAGGCTGGAGCTGGTACACCGGCTCAGCCGCTTGGTTTTACAGTGTTATTTTCGAGGATCTTCTCGGTGTCAGCGTACGAAACAGCGGGGGCGGTGAAAAGAGCAGTGCGGAGCTGATTATAAATCCCTCTATGCCAAAAGATTGGAAAGAATGCACTGTGGAATACAAATACAAATCAACGAAGTATATAATAACGGTTAATTCTAAAGGAAAATACCCGCAAACAGTAAAAATAAAAGACGATGGAGCAGTGCATAGAATAAACTGTTGTTAAAAATTTCAGAAAAACCATTGACACAGCTTGATTTTTGGGGTATCATTACCGCAAGTTTGCAGAAACAATAGTTGCAAACGGTTGAAAATAAAAAGTAAAGACTAATGCGTTGAAGAAAAGCAGTAGCATATTCAAGTGCCCGCAGAGAGCTTCAGTTTGGTGAAATGAAGCGACATGAGATATGTGAACTCGTTTCGGAGCAGACGAATTGAAAAATAATTGTGATGGCAATTTAAGTATGTTCGTACGTTTACGGGCGATAACCGTATTGAGAGAGCTTGACCTGACATAAAAATGAAACAGGGCAAAGCTAATCAGAGTGGTACCGCGGAGTGCATAACATCTTCGTCTCTGTATTTTTACAGAGACGTTTTTTTTTGCCATAAAAATTGAAAGGAAAGTGCATCAAAATGTTTGAAATGGAAACCTACAAAATATTTGACGGCAAACAGGATTCTCTTATAGAGATGACATTGGGCGACTTACTTGATAAAGTAGCCACTGTTTATCCCGATAACGACTGTGTTGTATGTAACGACAAGCCTTTTCGTAAAACTTACAAAGAGTTTAAAGAAGAGTGTGATATCGTAGCAAGAGGTCTAATGGCACTTGGTGTTGAGAAAGGTTCACACGTGGCAATTTGGGCAACGAACTATCCCGAGTGGATTGTGCTTATGTATGCTACTGCCAAAATCGGTGCTACACTCGTTACCGTGAACACCAACTACAAGATTTTTGAAGCAGAATACCTTCTCAGACAGTCAGATACAGACACGCTTGTTATGATGGAAGGCCTTAAAGATACAAATTATACAGATATTATAAACGAACTCTGTCCCGAGCTCAAAAACAGTGAGCCCGGCCACATGGAGTGTGACAATTTGCCATATCTTAAGAGAGTTATTTATCTTGATAATAAAGAAAATACACCAAAAGGCATGCTTCATTGGTCGCAACTTCACGAGCTTGCACAGCAAGTTACAGAGGAGCAGCGCAAAGAAAGACAGGCATCGGTGCATTATCATGACGTAGTAAATATGCAGTACACTTCCGGAACGACAGGCTTCCCAAAAGGAGTAATGCTTACACACTACAATATATTAAATAATGGTAAATGTATCGGAGATAACCAAGTACTTACGTACAGAGACAGAGTCTGCTTGCCTGTACCGTTCTTCCACTGTTTTGGCTGTGTGCTTGGCATAATGGCATGTATCACACACGGCGCTACGATTGTTCCCGTTGAACGTTACAACCCGGTTAGAGTTATGAAAACGATACAAGACGAAAAGTGTACTGCTACATACGGAGTTCCCACAATGTACATAGCAATGCTCGAACATCCTGATTTTCCTAAATATGATTTTTCAACACTTCGTACAGGAATTATGTCAGGCTCGCCGTGCCCTATTAAAGTAATGGAGCAGGTTGTAAACTTGATGCATATGTCAGAAATTACAATTCCTTACGGACTTACAGAGGTTTCTCCTGTTTGTACAATGACAAACACACAGGATTCAATAGAAAAACGCGTATCAACGGTAGGCCGCAAAATGCCTTTTATTGAAGTAAAACTCGTAGACCCTGAAACAGGCGAAGACGTTCCGCCGAATGTACAAGGAGAAGTGGTAATAAGAGGGTATTCCGTAATGAAAGGATACTACAAAATGTCAGAAGCAACAGCACAGACAATAGATAAAGACGGCTGGCTCCATTCAGGTGACCTTGCTATGATGGACAACGATGGATATTTCAACATAACAGGCAGAATAAAAGACATGATTATACGCGGCGGCGAGAACATTTATCCCAAAGAGCTTGAAGAATTTCTTTACACAAATCCGAAAGTCAAAGATGTGCAGGTAATCGGTGTGCCGGATAAGAATTACGGTGAGGAAGTATGCGCATGTGTTATACTCAAAGAAGGAGAGACTGCTACAGAGGACGAATTAAAGGAATTCATAAGAGTGAACCTCTCACGTCATAAAATGCCGCGATATATATGGTTTATGGAAAAATTCCCGATGACTGCCAGTGGCAAAATTCAAAAATACAAAATGCGCGAAATGGCAGTAGATGCACTGCATCTGGCTGATGCGGCGTCGATAGTAACAGCATAAAGGCAATCTTATTTATTATATAAGGAAGTGTTTTTGTGGGACAGAACGGCGATGGTACTTTTACGGAAATCAGGCGGATTGTTGCCCGTGACGTTGATATGAATAACAAGTTGAAAATGTCGGCAGCTTTCGCAATAGTGCAGGAAACGGCAAATGCACAGTGTGCAGAATTCGGCTGCGGTTGGAATGACTTGATGGCAAAATATAACGCGTGCTATGTTTTGACACGTATGCGTTTCGAGATAAAAAAACATCCCGCTGCCGGTGATGATGTTGTTATAAGAACGTGGCCAAACAAAAATATAAAAGCCATTTTTACCAGATATTTTACAATAGAGGATACAGAAGGAAATTTATACGGTAGCGGTGTGTCGCAGTGGGCTCTTTTTAATGTTGTAAAGCGTGCTGTGATGCGACCGTCTGAGTGCAATATCGTTTTGCCTGAGGTTACGTCGAGAGAGGAACCCTTTGCACTTCCTAAGGGTGCGCTGTATTCAAATGACGTATTTGAAACTGCCAAAGCAGTAAAGAGCGTGAGGATTCCGTCGTATGATGATTTTGATTACAACAGACACGTGAATAATGCGAAATACGTTGAGTGGGTAGAAGAAACGTTGCCAATAGAGTTTTTTGCACAGGGCAGACAGATTTCTGTGATAGATATGAAGTACAAACATGAAATTTCATTTGATGAATTTATGAAAAAAACAGAAAGCGAAAGAACTGTAACAATGGAGTGCACCTCCGTAGGAGACGGTGAATTTTGCGTTCGCAGTATACTTCATGACGGTTCGGACGGCATACAATGCTATATTAAATAATACATATAAAGGAGCTGCTTTGACGTATGATTATTGACGTGCATGCGCATTTTGACGACGAAAAATTTAACTGCGATATAGACGAATGCCTTAAAAAAGCAAAAGAAGCAGGCGTAACGCATATAATCAATGCGGCAGTAGACTATGAAACTTCTTTGAAATCGCTGGAGCTTGCGAGAAAGTATGACTTTATATATTGTGTGCTTGGTATTCATCCTGATTCCGCAGACGAATATTCACCCGAAAAGCTCGCAGCAATCGAAGAACTCATAAAAAAAGAGCCGAAAGCAGTTGGCGTGGGCGAAACGGGACTTGATTATTATTGGTTGCCTAAGGACAATCCTGATGAGGTGGCTCGCCTTAAGGCATTGCAAAAGGTCAGCTTCACAGAACACATTCGACTGTCGGAACGTTTGCGGTTGCCGATAGTTGTTCATGACAGGGAAGCTCACAAGGATACGTATGATATTCTCAAGGAAAATCTCTCGGGAAAAGTGGAAGGAGTGCTTCATTGTTACTCCGGAAGTGCAGAAATGGTAAAAGATTTTGAGGAGCTTAACTTAAGCTTTTCGGTGGGCGGTGTTGTAACTTTTACGAATGGAGTTAAGCTTGTAGAGGCTGTAAAAAAGATGCCGCGAGAGAGAATTTTGATTGAAACGGACAGCCCGTATCTGACACCGGTGCCGTACAGAGGAAAACGAAATGATTCGTCTTATACAGTATACACCGCAAGACGTTTGGCGGAGATTCTTGACGTTTCGTATGAGTATGTTTGCCGCTTGACGACAGAAAACGCTTTGAGAGTTTTTGGCAGGATGCACTAAAAAACGACTTTTTCCACAGGAATTTTTGTGAAAGTTGCGAGCATGGTGCATGAATTTTTGCAAAATAGCGATAAAAAGTTGACACATCTTCTGATTATATAATAAAATTGCAATGTACGCAGCTTTGTAAAAATCATTTAATGCTGCGTGAAATGCAAAGGATTTTGCAAAAAAAGAAAAAAGATTGGAGCGATTTGTATTAGTATTCGAAAGCAAATCAAAACAATAAAAAAGTCTTTGGGTTTGGCAAAATATATGTTCATTCTTCTCGGCGTGATGGCTATGTCTCTTGTGCTTGCCGTTTGCTTATTCACAAAGGATTTCAGAACTGTTACGTTAAGTGTCGATGGTAAGCTTTATGAGATTACAACACGTGCAGAAACTGTTTCTGAAGCAATAAAGGATGCCGGCATTGTTCTTGCACAAGATGATAAGGTTAATTATGATACTTCTGATAGTCTTGATGACGTTGACGGAGTTATCACGGTATCGAGGCCAATCACGTTACTTGTGACAATGGCAGGAGAAGACAAGACAATTAAAACTTATACTGATAATATATCGGATGCCCTTGAAGAAAATGGCATAGAAGTTGGCGATAAGGACGTTGTCATTGGCGGCGAAGCTGACGGTACTGTGTCAGACGGTGATAAAATCACTGTGGTTATTGTTTCTACAAAAGAAGTAGAGGAAAAAGAGAACATTCCGTATCAGACGGTTTACGTTGAAGATGCGTCACTTTACAAAGGTGAGTCTGAAGTAGCCGTAGAGGGTCAAAACGGATTTGTGACGAGAAAGTATTCCGTAGCTTATCAAGATGGCGTGGAAGTTAAGAGAACGCTGATTTCAGAAGTTAAAACGGAGCCTGTAAACAAGGTTGTTTCTGTGGGCACAAAAGTTTACTTTACAAATAACAGAGGTTTCAACGACAGCTTTTCAATAGAGTATGATATGGTAGCGACTGCTTATTCGCCTACGCCTGAGAACTGGGGATATGCGACTGCCTCGGGAAACAGAGCAAGAGAAGGCGTTGTGGCTGTTGATAGAAAAGTAATTCCGTTGGGAACAAAGCTCTACGTTAAGAGCAACGTTCCGGGAATCCCGGATTACGGTTACTGTATTGCATGGGACGTTGGCGGTGCAATCAAAAATATGCGTATTGACTTGTTTATGGAGAGCGAAGACGATTGTAACAGATTCGGCGTGCGCGATGTTACGGTTTACGTTCTTGAGGATCAGACAGTTGACGTTTTTGCATTGAGAGGATAATAAATGGATCAGAAATTTAATACAAAGGATCGTATGAATTTTTTCGGCATTAAGCCGACCAAAAGTCTTGGACAAAATTTCCTGAACGACATTTCAGTTGTTCAGGAAATTGTTTATTCTGCAAATATCACGAAGGAAGATATTGTTGTTGAAGTTGGCCCCGGCCTTGGGGTTATGACAGACCTGCTCGCTGATGAAGCGGGACTTGTAATTGCCGTTGAGATTGATAAAAATCTTATACCGCCGCTTACAGCAGTTTGTGATATGCACGATAATATCGAGCTTATAAACGGAGACATTCTTAAAGTCAACATAAGAGAAATTGTGGCACAGAGACTTGCTGAGTCTGATGGAAAATTTAAAAATGTTAAAGTTGTGGCGAATTTGCCTTATTACATAACGACTCCCATTATTTTTTCGTTTCTGGAAGACAAAATGCCTGCACTCAAATCCATGACATTTATGGTTCAAAAAGAAGTGGCAAAAAGAATGACTGCGAAGCCCGGTGGCAAGGATTATGGCGCATTAACCGTAACAGTGGGGTACTTTTCCGTAGCGGAAATCAATTTTATAGTGCCGCCTCACTGCTTTATACCGCAACCTGCTGTGGATTCTGCGGTAATAACGCTGAAAATACGCGAAATACCACCTTTCGTACTCGAAAACCAGGAGTACTTCTTCAAGGTTGTACGTGCGGCTTTCTGCCAGAGACGAAAAATGCTCGCCAATTCGCTGGCTAACGCTCAATATCTTGGTGTATCGCATGATGATGTTGCAGAGTGCATTGAAAAGCTCGGTAAAAGTGCCGGAATCCGCGGAGAAGTGCTGTCACCCGAGGAGTTTGGACAGCTTTCAAATTTTTTGTTGCACAAATCTTCGTTTTGAGTATAATATAGCTTGCGGTAGCTTAGAATTCCGCTAAAAGCCGTGTAAAAACGGCGCGTAAAGAGAGTAAAAGAAACAGAAAAAACAGAAAGAAGGACAGGAACATGTATAACAACGTTTACGTTAACGAGTGGGTTGAACAAATGGCTAAGATGACACAGCCTGATTCAATAGTTTGGATTGACGGTTCAGAAGAAGAGCGTGAGAGATTAACAAAGCAGGCTCTTTCAACAGGCGAGATGATCGAATTAGACCAGGAAAAACTTCCCGGTTGTTTATATCATAGAACAGCAGAAAATGATGTTGCCAGAGTTGAGCACCTTACATTTATCTGCACAGAGCATAAAGAAGATGCAGGCCCGATTAACAATTGGATGGAGAAAAGTGCAGCTTACGCTAAGTTGGGCACACTTTTTGAAGGTAGCATGAAGGGTAGAACAATGTACGTTATACCATATATCATGGGACCTGCTTTTTCAGAGTTCAGCAAAGTTGGTATTGAAATTACAGACAGTATTTACGTTGTGTTGAACATGAGAATTATGACAAGAATGGGTAAAATTGCTATGGATATGCTTGGCGATTCACCTAATTTTATAAAGGGACTTCACTCTAAAGGCGAGATTGATCCTGAGAAGAGATATATTTGTCACTTCCCTGAGGATAATGCAATCTGGTCAATCGGTTCGGGCTACGGCGGTAACGTTCTTCTTGGTAAAAAATGCTTTGCTCTTCGTATAGCAAGCTGGCTTGGCAGAAAAGAAGGTTGGATGGCTGAGCATATGCTTATCCTCGGCGTTGAGAGTCCTAAGGGTGATATTCAGTACGTATCGGCTGCATTCCCAAGTGCTTGCGGTAAAACAAACCTTGCAATGCTTATTCCGCCTGAGAAATACAGAGCAATGGGCTATAAGGTATGGACGGTTGGTGACGATATCGCTTGGCTCAGAATAGGTGCTGACGGCAGACTTTGGGCAGTTAACCCTGAGGCAGGTTTCTTCGGAGTTGCTCCGGGAACAAGCATGAAGTCTAATCCTAATGCGCTTCTTACATGTCAAAAGAATACAATCTTTACAAACGTTGTTATCACTCCTGATAAGAACGTTTGGTGGGAGAGCATGGGCGTTGATGCTCCTGCAAAAGCAATTGACTGGAAGGGTAATGAATGGACTCCTGATATGGGAACAAAGGGTGCACATCCTAACTCAAGATTTACAGCACCTGCTTGTCAGTGTCCTTGCATTTCTTCTGAGTGGGAGAATCCTGCAGGTGTTCCGATTTCAGCAATCGTATTCGGTGGACGTCGTGCAAAAGTTGCTCCGTTGGTATATCAGTCATTTAATTGGGAGCACGGTGTATTCGTTGGTGCTACAATGGCTTCTGAGACAACAGCTGCTGCTACAGGTGCAGTTGGAGTTGTAAGAAGAGATCCTATGGCTATGCGTCCTTTCTGTGGATACAATATGGGTGAATACTTCCAGCACTGGCTTGATATGGGTAAGAAAATACCTAATCCTCCTAAAATCTTTAATGTTAACTGGTTCCGCGTTGACGAGAACGGTAAGTTCATTTGGCCCGGATTCGGTGACAACCTTAGAGTTCTTCTTTGGATACTTGCTCGTTGCAACGGTGAAGTTGACGCTGTTGAGTCTCCTATCGGATATTTGCCTAAGATTGAGGATATTGACCTTGAAGGCACAAGTATCACAAAAGAAGTTCTTGCTGAATTGCTCTCAATTGACAAAGAGTCATGGATGCAAGAAGTTGAGGATCTGAAGGCTCACCTTGCTCAGTTTGAAAAGCTTCCTGCAGAGCTTCAAGCTCAGTATGATGCTCTTGCTGCAAGAATCGCTGCTATGTAATACTGTTTCTTATAATATAAAATAAAACTTTGAAGAGGCTGCAAATCCGCAAACTGTCGGTGCGTAGCCTCTTTTTTATATAACAAAACGGAAACCTTCGCAACAGGGTTTCCGCTTTAAAACAAATGTTTATTTCACGTTACAAAAATCTATCAGCAATTCTTGCAACGATAGCTTGAACACAAACTCTCATCTTCTGATTGTGAACAGTTGCCTTTTCTTGGTGCAACCTGTATCTCAGACAAGGAACAAGAGTGTTCTGTCTCCATATTATATCTGCAGCTTTTAACGTTACACATTATCGACTGCTTTCCCATTTTACAATTTTTTGAATCTTTGCAATTATCCATTTTGAAGCGCCTCCATAATATTTTTTGTATCCATTTGATACGCACTTATTGTGCCCGCGTGCAAGATATTTATTCGTTGAAAAAAGATAAAAATAATATATAATAAAAATATATGAAACAAATTATAAAGGAGCAAGAGGAACGATGAAAAAGTTTGCCAGATTAATATCATTGCTGCTAGTGTTGATGGTTGTTACAGTTTTTTTGCCAACAATTTCTACCGCGGCAGTTTCGGTACCTTCAAATGTGAAGTCAGTTGTATTTAACGCAGAGTATTATGCAAAGAAGTATTCTGACCTTAAAGCAGCCTTTGGAACAGACGCTACAAAGCTGTATAATCACTTTCTTAATTACGGCATAAGAGAGGGCAGACAGGCAAGCCCGATGTTTAGTGTTGACCATTATCTTAACGGCAGCGGAGACCTTAAGGCGGCATTCGGCACTAACCGAGAAAGTGCTCTTGCACATTTTATCAATTATGGAGTAAAAGAACCACGTGTAACGGCGCCGGCTGTTAATTTGGGAACAGGAATTGATGTCAGAATTGCAATGAAATCAGGTGGAATGAACCTTGGATACAGCGATACTAACGTGCAGACAGTTGCTCCTGTTCTTGAAGCAAACCAATTTTGGACATTGGACAGACAATCAGATGGCAGCTATAAAATAACGAACAAAGAAACAGGTAAAGTACTTGATGTTTTAGCAGGATCAAAAGAATCCGGTACAAATGTTTGCATTTATCCAAGCAATAATACAAATGCACAAAGGTGGTATATATACAAAAATGCAAACGGAACGTATAGTCTTCGTGCTAAGTGTGGTACAACTTGTGTACTCACGGTAAGTGGAGGATCAACAGCGGCAGGAGCAAATGTACTGATGAGTACGTATACAGGAGATGCATCACAGCAGTTTACAATTACACAAGCAGGAAAAATCGAGAGTATGACACCTGTAAATGTAGGAAGCAACTTTTGGGGAAACATAAAAGGTGTTGGCTCTAAATACAATCTTGCCCTTTCGGGAGACAACGTAGTTATAAGATATCCAAATACCGGATATAACCAAATATGGAGATTTATACGATTCGGAGACGGTAGTTATGAAATAACTAATCTTAAGAACGGCAAGTCTCTTGATTGTGCTACAGGTGCAGGAACGGCAGGCACAAATGTGCAGTCATACACATCAAATAACACAAATGCGCAACGTTGGTATATATATAAAATCGACGGTAACTATGTGTTGGTGCCGAAGTGTTCTTTTACTTGTGCACTTGAAGTTTCAGGAGGAAAAACAGCAAGCGGCACAAATTTAGAACTCGCTACGTATTCAGCCACATCAAAAGCACAACAGTTTAAAATAACAAAACTTACAGACAATGACACAGAGAAAAATATAGCGATAAGCGAAATCTGTCCTACACCATCAAATGGTGCGTATGAATTTATGGAAATTACCAATGTTTCGAACGAAACGGTAAATCTTAAAGAATACTCTCTGTACAGATTTGGTTTTTCAAACAGTGGTAAGTACGAGAGTAGTGGTTATCATACAGTACTTGGTCTCGTGTCCGGCACAGGATCAAATACAGACCTTTCGTGCTTAGATAAAATTAACCTATCTTCATACGACACAGAGATTAAGCCCGATGAGGTGGTTGTTCTTTGGTTTGTGACGTATGCAAACAGAAATCTTACAGTTGATAATTTTAAATCATACTGGGAAAGCCTTGGAAATAATATGAGCAATGTAAAAGTTGTGCCTGTTAAAATTCATGACGGTAAGGCTGATTTGTATGCTGCAACAAATATCAACAGTGGCTCCGGCGTAGGTTTTCTTCCGGATAAGAAGGCAGGTGTGGCACTGTCTATGATAAAGAATACAGCACTCAGTACAAGACTTGAAAATGGTAAGAACCTCAAAGACTTCACAGCAACAACTGATGCTCCGCTTGAACAAAAATATACGGCAGAGCTTCATAAGGTTTCTGATTCGATAGCAGTGTATTTTGTTTCTTCTTCAGCAGAAACGGCCAAGTCGTATAACTATTATAATTATGTTGATCAGGAATCATATGCAATCAAAGCAACAGAGGCAATGGCCGGACCGATGCTTGATTATACGCACGTATTTACTTTGCTTCCGTATTCTTCGCAAGTTATTGGTTTAAATGGCAAAGACGGTTGTCCTGTATCTGTGGAGAAATACATTAATTTGAACTCTGCAGGAGAGACAAATGTTGTAGCAATCGGTGTTAATAGTGGTGATTTAAAAACTATGCCAAATCCGGGTGTAAAGTGCTTTGGTCAGTATGCAGGACTTGATTTAATTGGAGCAAAGGCTGACTCGAACGGTAAAGTAACTTTTACAGGGTTCGTTGAAAACGACGAGTACAGTAAAGCAGGCTTTGTTATTACAACGGTGTGTACAGAAACGGGAGTTTCAATATCACAAAAGACAGCAGTGACTACTACGTTTACACCTGAGGCAAACGGCTATAAGTATTCCGTAACGGTGAGCGGATTACCTGTAAAAGACGGCAGTGTTGTTTTGAAAGTTGTTCCGTATGCTGTATGTGCCACAACGGGAGCACGCGTGAATGGCACAATGGGGCAAATAAGATGTCCTCTTGTGTCGGCGACATTAAATGGCAAGAGTATAGAAGGACTTAAAGTTACATACCTTGCAAATGAAGTTAACTCTTCAATTAAAGACATAACAGGTATTAAAGAGGCAGTAGAGTTATTGGCAAATGACATTGAATACTACACCGGTGTAGAAGTTGAAACGGGCGTCTATGACCCGAGAGCGGATTACCCACAAATTATAGTTGCAAGCTCCGGTGAAAATTCCGGTGGAGGAGCTCTCGTTGCAAACAATAAAACAGTTAAAGAGAATCAGTACAGTATAATTAATAAAACAACAGGAGAGCTTTATATAGTTGGTGGCAGTGCTTTGGCTGCTGAGTATGCTTCACAGTTGCTTGTTGGATTACTTGCAAATGCAACAGATACAGTTGAATTTACAAGCTTATGTGCTGACACTCCAAAAACTTTTGATATGGCTAACAATAATTTGTCTCTGACAGATGGCGCAGACTACAGGATTATGTCGTTAAATATTCAGGATTATAGTTTTAATAAAGATGAAACGAGATATGCGCAGATTGCAAAATTGATTCAATATTATGACGCTGATGTTATAGGTTTCCAGGAATACGGAGAAGAAATAGATGCACGATTTACTTCGACGTTAAAATCGTTGGGATATACATTTATAGGTAATGAAGTTTCGGGCTCTCACAATCGTGTGCCATTGGCTTATAAAACATCGTGTTTTACATGTGTTAAGAAGGGCTGGTCGAGACTTCCCGGTGAAGTAGGAGATAGACCTTGGCATGGTGTATCATGGGCTGTGCTCAAAGACAAAACGACAGGGCAAATATTTGCTGTGACAACATCACACTTTTACAACCAAGGTACATTAGAGCATAAAGTCCTTATTCGTCAGGAAAATTCACGTACAGTGCTTAATTTAACTAATGATATTATTAAAAATTATAATTGTCCTGTTATAAATACCGGAGATTTCAATATGCGTTCATTTGATGAGGCATATCATATAATGGTTTCAGCAGGTACTCTTACTGATTCACGTTTTATAGCAGCCAGAGATGGAATAATGACTCGTATAGGCCATATTCTTGGTTCTTCTATACCTGCAGAGGGTTCGCCTACAAGAACAATTGACTATTTCTTTGTGACGGATGATGTTAATGTTCTTCGTAATAGAGCTTCGCAAAATATGACAAGCGGATGTGCAATAGATCACTTTCCGATATATGTTGATATTTCGTTTGCAGCGTAAAATACTTCGGAATGCTAAAAAGCTGTGCACATGAACTGTGCACAGCTTTTTTTATACGCCCCAATGCTTTTTCATCGTTCTTCGTATTACATAAAGGCAAGTGGCATGAACGGCAGCAGTTAAAATCCAACTGATAGCGTAGGAAATATAAACTGTTTCAATGATATGAAATCTTTCTATTTTAAATATTGTAAAAATCCATACCAGTCTAAAAACACAAGCGCCCATCAGCGATACTATCATAGGCATTATACTTCGTCCCAAGCCTCGTAATGCGCCGACAAGAACGTCCATTATGCCACATAGAAAGTATACGGTGCTAATGTATTTAAGACGAATCATACCGGCCGAAACCACAGCAGCATCGTTTGTGTAAAAATAGAGGAGAATATTACCGCCGATATACATACTAAGGCCGAGAACGAGACCCACAACGGTAACACAACCTATGGCAGTGAAAATAATTTTATTAATACGCTCGTATTTCTTGCCACCAACGTTTTGTCCTATGAAAGATATCGTTGCTTGGTGAACTGCATTCATAGAAACGTAAACGTAACCCTCAAGGTTCGCGGCTGCGAAATTTCCTGCTATAACAATATCACCAAATGAATTGATGGCAGACTGTATAGCAACATTTGACAATGCAAAAAGTGAACCCTGTACGCCGGCAGGAATACCGATTTTTAAAATTGAGATAAGTTTGTCTTTGTATATTCTTAATTCTTTGAGAGAAAGGTGAACTGCACTTTGTTCTTTTATAAGGCAGCGGATAACGAGGAACGCAGAAAGACACTGGGAAATAGTTGTTGCGATGGCAACGCCCGCTACGTCAAGTTTTAATACGATTACAAAGAAAAGATTAAGAACAACGTTTACTATACCGGCAATAATCAGGAAAATCAAAGGTCTCCTTGTATCGCCTATTGCTCTTAATATTGCACTGCCAAAGTTATAAAGCAAGGATGCTGTTATACCTACAAAATATATCCTGACATATAGCGAAGCAAGGTCAAGTAGGCTATCGGGCGTGTTCATGAGTTTAAGAAGCTGCGGCGCCAGAAATATACCGATTATCGTTAAAATTACACCGCCTATCAGGCTTATTGTTATTGATGAGTGTACTGCTTCGGTGACGTCCTGATTCTTTTTGGCGGAAAAAAGCCTCGCAACAACAACGTTCGTGCCTACTGACAGTCCCATAAAAAGATTTACAAAGAGGTTTATAAGTGAACCTGTTGAGCCGACCGCTGAAAAAGAATCTCCGCCGGCGTATTCGCCGACAACAATATAGTCTGCTGTGTTAAAAAGTAATTGAAGAACGCTCGAAATAATTATGGGGATAGAAAAAAGCAGCATTTTCTTTAATATTGAACCGCTGCACATATCCATTTCGAATTTACTTTTTTTTATATTTGTTTTTTCTCCGGTGAGTTCTTGCGGCATTCTTTCTTTGCATCTCCTTTGCTGTATAATTATGAAACAAATCATTATAAAAAGCAATGAAATTTATCAGTTTTTTTGTTAATAATTATAAAATATAAAAAAGAATTTAGTGCACCATTTGCACAAAATGATTTTTAAGGATATAATAAAGGAAGATTCTTACATACTGGAGTTTTGTTATGAAAAAAGCTGTGTTTCAAAAAGCAATGGAAAATGGAATGGGCAGATGCGTGTTGGAACTTGATACGCCCCAAGGATTAAAATCGTTTAAAGAGATTGTACGAGATGGTTGCCTCAGAAATGTTACTGAAGCTGCTCAGATTGATGAGTCTCGCGGGGAATTTCTATATACTCTTGTTAAAAAATATAAAGATGATGAATATTTCCTGGAGCCGGTACTAAATTTATATATAAATACAAAGAATTCCGATAAGGGACTGTTTAGG
The DNA here is from genome assembly GCA_017622825.1 of Clostridia bacterium. GTDB lineage: Bacteria > Bacillota > Clostridia > UBA1212 > UBA1255 > Egerieisoma. Next base: position 17,203 of record JAGAQK010000148.1, read on the forward strand.
CAAATGACAGATTTCCTTTGGTGTTTTGTAAATGAAGGAAAAATAGAGATATACGATGTCCTTTTTGGAAAATTATCAGAGCTGAAAAAACTCATTTGCAGTACAGAAGGTGCTGATAATTCACTGGAATTATTTAGGATTGCGTGTTGGGCTTTTATAGAGTATGACGATTTTAAAGGCTACGTTTCTGCTATTCGGGCAATAGACGAGATTTGTTTGGAGACGTCTTTTGAAAATGCGGATTTTGATGATATTCTTTTCTCGTGTTCCGATAAATTTTTGCATCGAAGAATATTAAAGGAGCTTCATTTATACACGAGCCGCAAAATGTTTAACCATTTTTACAGAATACTTCGTCAGCCCCAGTATAATTCTCCAAAGGTGTTTTCTGTGCCCCGGAAGTCGGAAATGGCTATTCCCGACGTAGAAGACGTTTATAATCATGCAATGGAGCTTTCGGAAATGAAAGAGGAAGCAGATATGAAAAGTGTACTTTTCGTATGTAAACAAATATTGCTGCTTCATAATGAATTACAAACGAAACGCGTGCCGAAGGAATTGCTGTTGTTCGCATACGAAAACTCCCCGAGTGCTGTTGTAAGGTCGCAAGTATTGCTTTTGTTGGGGAAAAAGAAAATGATTACGCCGGAAATTGCAGCGGAATGCATGCATGATTGTTACAAACGAACAAGAAGTTACATAAATCAATATTATAAAGGGTTACTGGAAAATAAATGAAATAACGGGAAAAAATACTTTAATTGACATCACTCCGCATTTGTTATAGAATCAAAATATTGTCGAAATGATATATGGTTCACAAAGTTGAAAGGAGTTTTTTATATGAAACAAAAAGGAAAAGCGCTTTCCTTGTTGCTGGTAGTTATTATGGTAATGATATACACTGTTCCTATAGCTTCTATATTGCACGCAGCATCGTTAAGCGATTATAAGGCGGTTGCTTCTTTTGCTGAGAAGAATTTTCCAATCATTGAAAGTTCTTCACAGGGAATCAGCTTTACAAAAGGATCACAGTACCTTTCTGTAACAACAAAAGATGCAACGGATCCGTATTTTACGATAGATTTGCCTGATACAAGTCTTTCCGGTAAGGTAATTGCCATAAAATATAAGGGCGATTTACTTTGCAAGATAGCAAATGACTGGCTTTATCCTGATACGTCAGCAGGTGGCTGGGGAGCTGATGGAGCCGGTGTTATAGACAGCGCAAAAATTGTTTGCGATGGACTTTGGAATCTTACAACGTTTAATGTTTCCAAGGAACTTATAGGATCGGATCTTAAGAATCCCGGTACTTCTGCGCAGACGACAGCGACGATTAAATCTTTTAGATTGGGTGGAGTAAAAACTGTTGGAAAATCTATAGATATAGCATTTATAGGAGTATTTGACAGTACAGCGCAGGCAAAGGAATATAATGATTTATTCTGCAGTACATATACTACTGTAGATACGGGCAGAATTGATATCGTTCCGAGTACAAGAAGCTCTGTTGATAATGAATTTTATGATTTCCAGGATTCAGCAGTAACAAATGGCTTGACTGTTCATAATAATAAGACAAATCTTAATGCTACGTGGACAACTTCTCCCGGGACAGGCGCTTCGACTTACGTAGTTGACGGGACAAATAAATATCTTAGACTTTGTTATGACAGTATAAAGCACGATTGGATGTATGCACACGATTGCGCATATGTTTTCTCTGCAGATGTAAGACCTGAAGATTTGGCATCTCATTTTGCGGGCTTTATTTTTAACTATGGTTATGAAAATGACTTTGTTAATAACGCGTTCTTTGAAAGCAACAAGGTTGATAAAGAAAACTCAGTTGCGTTAAGCGGTGTGAGTCTTAATATTTTCCCGGCTATGATTGAAATTTGTGTTATGGCTTATGATTCGACAAATTCTGCTCTTACGCAGATAAAATATACTCATATGCTCAGCGCAAAAATAAATGATTCTTTCCATAAGATTAAGGTGATTGACGATGCGGACGGTATAATGAGATTTTTCTTGGATGACAACTTGTTCGCGACTATTAAGTATGATGATCCCGGTTTGCTTCCCGGTTCTGCTGAGAATTACAACGAGCGTTACTACCGAAATGCCAGAATTTATGATGCAGACGGTGAACTTCAGGTAAGTACGACATCGGCTCTTATAGCTTATGCAAAATCAGTGGGAATTGGTTCAAGAGCAAGGGGACTCAATATAGACAACTTGAGTATAGCACCCGCATCCGACACTGTTAAACCTACGTTTATTTTGAATAAAACTATTTTTACAGAGGACGAAAATATAACGGCTACAATTAATTACGGCGATTGTATTGTAAATGATTTGTATTTGGGCATATACAATGAAGGCGAAGAGTGCGGCTCAGGTATTGGCAAGGTATTTGCTTCATATAAGATTGAGCTTGTCGCGAAAACGGTTAAGTTGCCAAAACTTATGGCGGGCAGTTATTATGCAGTAATAATGAGCGGTAATACGCAATGCAGTGAAAAGGTATCATTTACGGTAACGGATGTAGCGGCAAGCAGTGACGTGTATGCGAAGGATACGGAGATTTCCGTAGGTGAGACCGTGAAAGTGCCGATAGTGCTTGGAAATAATCCGGGACTTAAAGATTTGGCAGTGAAGGTTAGCTGGAACCCAGCAGCATTTAAGCCGGTCAGCGCTGCAAATGGTATCGTGATGGGAAATGCTACGTTCAGTGCTGAAAAAGCGACAGCAAGTTATACGCTGACGTGGAAGGGTACGACTAAGAGCACGGCAACGGGAGATTTGGCATACGTGGAGCTGGAAACAAACGGTTTGACACCGCTTGGTGAGAATATAATTTCGATAGAAATAATCACAGGAGACGTTACGGCAGGCAAGGGCAGTGTGAAAGTAAAGGACACTGGGCTTAAGTTTAAAGGAGCATCACTTGTATTGTCGAGCGATTTGACAATAAGATATCTTGTAAATAAGAGTGAATTTGACAATGCGGGATATAGTGAACCGCGAATGAAAGTGTTTAATGGCGGTGAAGAAAAGATAATCGAGGCGTACGAGGCAACGTCGGGAAGTACGGTAAACTATGTGTTTGAATACAAAGACATAGCGCCGCAGATGATGAATGATGAATTGAGCACAGTATTGTTGGCGAAGAAGAACGGTAAAGAAGTGAGCGGCAGCGTGCTTAAGTACGGCGTTAAGAATTATGTATATTCAATGCTTGATAAGACGACAGATCCTACGTTCAGGACAATGTTGGTTGATTTGCTTAATTACGGAGCGGCAGCACAGAAGTACGCAGAATACAATACGGGTTCATTGGTAAATGCCGAACTGACACAGGTGCAGGCATTGTGGGGAACAAAGACATTAAGAAATCTTAATAGCGTTATAGAAATAGTTGGTGCGGCTGATAAGGATGCTGCCGTATGGAAATCTATAGCACTTAAACTTGAGAATAAGGTAGAGATGGTAGGCAAGTTTGCGGCAGAGAATACTGATGGTATTTACGTGTTGGTAACAGATGCTAACGGTAACGTATACGGACAGATTACTTCTGACGAGTTCTTCGCATCGCAGACAAGCAGCGGAGAAGAAGTGGTTGGATTTTATTTTGATAAATTGAATTCGACGCAGATGAGCGAGAAACTGAATTTTGTAGTATATAACAGTGAGGGGCAAGCTATAAGCGGCACGTGTGTGTACAGCGTAGAATCGTATATACA
>JAGAQK010000149.1 GCA_017622825.1 Clostridia bacterium
ACAGCCGAGGCGTTCGCAGTTGAAGTTATTTCAACAAATAAAGAATAATTATTCTAATTTCAAAGCATATATTGAACAAGCTCTTGTTCCTATAACAATCGTATTATTGTACACGATAGGCGATGCTTCAACAGCACCGTTTAATTGTATTGCACAGCATTGTTTGCCGGTCAAACCATCTAATAGGTAAAGATTTCCGGCAACGTCACCAAAAAGTACGTAACCTTTTCCCGTTGCATCATCATACAGCAAAGAAGGGGAACTCCAAGAATAATTATTATGTTTAAATGTCCATAACTCTTCGCCGGTAACAGTATTTATTGCAACAAGCGTTCCGTCACTGTAATTTGGACATTTCGCAAGCGGAACGTAAAGTATATTCTTTAGGCTGCCTGTTCCCAATGCAAGTGAGCCCTGCGAACCGCCGGACTGACCGGTTGAGGTGCGGCAATTGTAATCTGTTCTCCACAAAATTTCACCCGTTTGAGCATTGATTTTGAATATCGGAATAGGTGCGGTTTCACTTGCACTTGCACGCCAGCCTGCGTGAAACGCAGTTGACATGTATATATACGGAATGCCGTTTTCTACTTCAAGTACCCCCGTACAATTTGTATCATCAATAACGTCTTGTACCCATACAACCTTTAAAGTATTAACGTCGACGCACATCAAGAGGCCGCCGTTATCAACCAGATATATGTAATTTTGGAACGCCATGGGACTACTCTCAAAACCATAATAGTACTTTGTGTATGAATTTTTACTTCCCGAATAACGCCATTTTACAACTGATGGATTAACAGACAGAGTGCCGGCAGATTCATCATAATTTGTACCAAGGTCGATGAAATAAACAAGTCCGTTTTCTCCGGGATAAATCAGCGTGTCAGTTTCTGCATCTACTAAGGGCGAAACGTCAAAAGCATACCAACCTCTGTAAGCAAACTTATCGAATCGACCGAATTCGTATACAATTTCATTTGTCACGAGGCTTATGATGTATGCACAAGGGAAAGTTCCGTATGGACTTATGTCGCCGCTTCCAACGTATAAAAGAGGAATACCTCTTGGATCAAGGGATCCGCAACCTTTAAATACGATATTGCATACAATCGGATCTCTTGTTGGTTTTCCTGTTTCGAGTTCAAAAAAATAAATTTTACCATCCTGAGCAGGGATTATAACTTCTGTCAAAGTCTCCTGTGTTTTTGCCCAACTGTACATTTTCATAATATTGCGCGTAGACTTTGGCCATACTTGAACAAGTGGCTGGCCTGTCCAACCGCAGCCCGACCAATAACCTCCGCCTTCTGTGCCACGTAACGTTCCTGTTGATTGTTTCCAGATTGGCGTAACGTTGATTTGTGCGGACGTAATGTTTTGCTTGCCGAAAACACCTGAAGTATTTCTGTAATTGTTGCCTCTGAAAGCAAATATTCCGTCGTTTTTAGAATAATTGCTACCTTCACCGAAGAAAATCTTGTCTTCTCTTGAATATTCGCTGACAGCCTGACCGTTAACGGTAATATCAATTTTCATGCCAAAATCTTCTGGGCGCGTACCATCTACGGGATATGCCGAAATGATTGGGGTAGGAGTTGGCGTGGGTGTAGGTGTTGGGGTAGGCGCGGCTGTGGGAACAATATTGCCGCTTGCTGAGCTTGTTGGCAGCGAACCTGCTGAAGCAGATGGAGTAACAAAAGGAATATTCTCCGTGCTATTTGGATCGTCAACGCCGCTGTTGCAAGCCGAAAAAGTCAGCAATGCTATTGCTAACATGCAAAAAGAAAAAAATAATAGTTTTTTTGTGTTGTTAAAAATTTTCATATCATTTATTCGACCAATAAGTTATTGTGTCTGCAAACCCTCTCTCTGTATAAATTTTATTTTTATTTTGAAGAATAGTAAGCTTTTTGCCATCAATTCCTTCGTCAGTAGCTTTTAAATCATTATTCATAAATTGCCAAGATGAGGCTATCTGAATGCCTGAATTCATAATCCAATCAGTAATGTTATCAAAAATCTCAGGTGCGCTATTGTGACTTTCCATCCACAGCATATCTCCCATTTCTCCGAAATATAAACCTTTTTTTGCTTTCTTGGCAGCCTGCACGTATTCTTTGAAATAATTAAGAGAAGACATGTTGCCATTGAAACGCTTAAGCATAATTTCAAAAGAAGCTTTGCCGTTAGAGTCCTGCTTTGCATGCTGTAAATGGAAACTTAACGTATCAATCGGGTCTGGAGTGAAGTGGGCACACATTTCGTAGAAATCAGCAACAGTATCAACGTCCCACGACTCAGTCCAAAGGTGCGTTTCTTTATTCATGTTGTTTGCTGCATTCATCAAAGCTTTAGATGAATTTCTCATATCGCCATTGCCTGACGATATCATCCTGTGCGGGTCAACTGACCTGATTGCATTACCGATTGCAGTGTAGAAAACAGAAAGCTCCTCAGACGTGTAGAAATCAAAACCACTCGGTTTGACAGGCGTACAAGGTCCGTTTGGCAGGCGTGATGCGAAAGTTTCATCGCACAAATCTGCACCAAGGTTGTACTCATTGCCAATTTCCCAAGCCCATATCGCCGGACTATCTTTGAAACGCATTACAATGTCTTTTATGTAGTCAGTGGCGTATTTTACGGTCTTGCTGTTTACGTTTCCCATGTCGGAACGTTTCTCGCCAACATGGTGGGGGATTGCACCATCATACCATAATAATGAACACACAAGACCTATATTCGCTTCTTCTGCGCATTTTAATACTTTTTCCATGCATTCGTAAATGAACTCGGGATTTTCGTCATATTTTTGATAATAATCGGGCCAATAAACTCCGAAATTAATCCGCGCAAAGGGAATATTGTATTTTTTTAATATCTCGAACTGGTCTTTGTACATAGTCTCGTCTGCGCCTTCAATAAAACGGATAAGCATTGTGAAAGAATTAACGCCAAAACCGTAAAAAGGTTTTCCTGCAAGAAGAATTGTACCTTCTTCGTCTACAGTGAGACCAAGTGTGTTTAAGTCTGTTGTATATACTTTATCAGGTGTCGACATAGGTTCCTCCGTTGACTCAGTAATTGTGTTTTTATGCAATGATAAACCGCAGCCGTATGATGAAAAAATAAATACGACTATAAAAATTATTAATGACTTTGCAATGCTTTTGCGATTAATAAAGTGCATAAATACTCCTTAGAATTCAAATTTGTTTTCTCTGTCAAACATTGCTTCCAATTCTTGCTTCGGATCTTTTTTTTCAAATAACATTTTATAAATTGCTGTGGAAATCGGCAAGTCAACGTCATAATCCTGCGAGAGTTTAACCATCGCTTTAGAAGTATCAACGCCTTCTGCAAGTTTTGCAGATTTAACACCGCGCATAAAATTCTCACCGTAAAGTCTGTTTTGACTGTATTCTGAGAATAAAGTTGCCTGATAATCTCCTAAGTGTGAAAGACCGTAAGCTGTAAGCTCATTGCCGCCCATTGCGCGAATTAATCGGGCGACTTCACGCGCACCTCTTGCCATAAGGGCACCTTTAAGTCCTGAACAATCAATACCATCAAGCATACCGGCAGCAATACCCATAACGTTCTTAGCAGCAGCACCAATCTCGCAACCTATAAGATCCTGACCATAATAAAACCTTATAAGACTGCTGTTAAGTTCATTTACAAGGTGTTTTGTGAGATTAACGTCAAGTGAAGAAATAACCATGCAGCTTGGTCTGCCTGCATAAAAGTCTTGTACGTGACCGGGTCCTACCCAAACAGCAACTCTTGTATTGATTCCTATTTCTTCATAGAAAACTTGAGTGAGTCGTTTGCCGGTCTCTGATTCAATGCCTTTCATGCAAAGAATAAATGTCTTATTTGTAAGAGCACCTCGTTGGCTTAATGCGACATTTTCTTTGATTTCTCTCAAAAATCCTCTGAAAAGCTGAGCGGGGACAGAAACAACAATATAATCAGAAGACGATATTGCATATTCAAGGTCGCATGTAATTTCTATTTCATCAGGTAAAACAAGATAATCGTTCTTCCTTGATTGTTTAAATCTTATATAATCGGGAGCGTCTGCTTTGCCGTAAAACTTAACATTGTGGTGTTTGATTGCACTACAATACCAAGCAATGCAGCTACCCCAGCGTCCCATTCCGACTACAGAAATATTCATAAAATAGTACCTCCATAAGCAGTGTGATAATAACGACCTACAGTATACTATAATTTGATGAAAAAAACAAAATAAAATAAGAATAAAACGACTGTTTTACTATTGATTTTTTTTAAAAATCAATATATTATTTAATCTATTAAATAGAAAAGGAGTGGCAACACAATGCAAATTAAAAAAATTATGTCTATTTTACTTGTTGCGTGTTTGGCTTTAAGCATGTTTGTCGGATGTTCTGGCGATGCAGAAAACTCAAACACAACTAAAGCTCCGGAGAAAGCTACAGCAAGTTCAGCAGCAACAGGAAAGCCCACAGCATCTCCGACAGAAAAGCCTACACCAACACCTGTACCTACAGAGAATCCTCATGCATCATATTTTGACGTTGATGCGATTGTGACTGATTTTGCCGATGGTTTTGATGAGTCATATATTACAATTTCTTCTGTAGAAGCAGCGTATATTAATGCAGATAATCCGTTTGTAACAATTGAGCAAGTAGGAAGTTGCGGCGAATTTACGGTTCCTTTCGGCGAGTTTGAAAATGTAGATGTTACAAAATATCCTTTAATAGCTATCAAATATAAGGTTAGTATTGGTAATACAGTTGATGCCGGAAACAAAATCTACGCCATAACATCAAATGGAGGCCCGTCACAGGATGATGGTTGGTGGATGAACCATGATATGATAACAGATGGTGATTGGCATTTAATGATAATCAACGCAGGTGAAAAATTTGCAAATGCTCTTGCTAACGAGGCTACTTTGACACAGATCCGCATGCCAACAGTATCTGAAACAGGCGGTCTTTTACATATTGGTTTTGTTGGTGCTTTCCAAAACGAAGCTGACATAACAAGCTACGATACAGGATTCGCACTTTCGTATGGTGACAAACTTGTTAAAGATAAAGCTCCTACAGAGAAGGATGAAACAGAAGTAGATGCAGAGGCAGAACTTTCAGAATTCACAACTGATTTTGAAGATGGCAACGATGGTATGACTCCTCAAGGTTCATATTTGACAGCTGAGTGGAATTACTCTCAGGGTGGTGCAAGTTCAAAGTTCTTACTTGATGGCGATGACATGGTTTTGGATCTTGCTTACGATGCGATTTCTACATTAGAGCGTTTGAAAAACGGTAAACCTTTTACACTTTCATTTGATATTAAAAACTATGGAAATACAGCTACTAACTTTGGTGGTCTTATTCTTAATTATGGTGAAGAGTGTAATACAGTTAAAAACTTCTATGAGACAAATGGTTTGATTGCAGATAGTGCCGGATCAATCGTTTCGAAGAGCGGTATTGGTGTATTCTTCAAAGAAAAGGGTAATATCATGATTTACGTTATTACACATGATAAAGATACAAATAAGATATCATATATTTCTTATGATTTTGATTCAGGTATCGACTTCTCAAAAGAATATATCAGATTTAAAGCTCAAGATGACGGTAAGGGAACAATTAAATTGTTTGCTAACGATACACTTTTAGCATCTGTTACATATGCAGATGATGGTATGCTTCCTGCGGCTGCAACAACATATAATGAGCGTTATTATCGCACAGCTAAGATCCTTGATAAGAACGGTACAGAAGTTGCTTCAACAGACAGTGCTTTGATTTCTTACACTAAGGCTTTTGCTTTCGGTGGCAGAGCTCACTCGATTTATCTTGACGATATCACAGTTGAGAATAAATAATTAAAAAAACATAAAAGCTTGAAAAGTTTTTATTGGACTGCATTTTTATGGTTATACCTTTGAGTGCAGTCCTTTTTTAAAAAAATAAAGGTTGTCTTTTTCTTTCTTATAGTGTAAAATTAGCAGGCAATTATTATTTATTTGATTTATTTGGAGGTTATTTATGATTACAGCAGGTGAATTCAGAAACGGTATTACATTTGAGATGGACGGTAACGTTTTTCAGGTTATAGAGTTCCAGCATGTTAAACCCGGTAAAGGAGCTGCTTTTGTAAGAACAAAATATAAAAATGTTATTACAGGTGCTACAGTTGAGCGTTCTTTTAACCCTTCAGACAAGATGCCGAAGGCTCACATTGAGAGAAAAGAAATGCAATACAGCTATGCAGACGAGGGCTTGTATTATTTTATGGATCTTGAGTCATACGATATGGTTCCTATTGACAGTGCTACTGTTGGTGACTCACTTAAATTCGTTAAAGAAAATGATATTTGTAAGATCCTTTCATTCAAGGGTAAAGTATTCGGTATTGAGCCACCTATTTTTGTTGAGCTCGAAGTTATTGATACAGAGCCGGGCTTTAAGGGTGATACAGCTACAGGTGCTAACAAACCTGCTGTTGTTGAGACAGGCGCATCAGTTAAAGTTCCTTTGTTTGTTAACAAAGGTGATAGGATTAAAATTGATACAAGAACAGAAGAATACATGGAGCGTGCTTAAGGAGGTTTTCTTATGGGTTATTTATCAGAAAGAGTTAGTTATTTAAGAGGCCTTGCTGATGGTCTTGAAATCAGCGATGACACAAAAGAAGGTAAGCTTTTAAAGGTTATCATTGATGTGCTTGATGACATTGCAATTTCCGTTGAAGAAGTTGAAGATGAGCAGAAGGCACTTTTGGATGATATTGATGATATCGACGCTCGTCTTGAAGATGCAGAAGATATTATTTATGAAGATTGCGATTGCGACTGCGACTGTGATGATGACGATTGTTGCTGTGGATGTGATTGCGATGACGAAGATATAGAATATACAGATCTTGAGTGCCCTAATTGCGGTGCCGAGATAGAGCTTGATTCTGCTATCATCGATGAAGAAAAGAATGTTCTTATTTGTCCTGATTGCAAAGAGGAAATCGAGATCGAGTGGATTGATGATGAAGACGATTGCTGTTGCGGATGCTGCGATCATGATGAAGAATAAAAATATTTAGATATGTTTTTTTAGGGACTGTATTTACAGTCCCTTTTTTGTGCTATAATAGATAAAACGATTATATGCGGAGGTTTTATAAATTGTTAGAATTAAAATCTGTTACAAAAAGATACAGCGTAAACAGCGTACCGGCCGTTTTTGATTTGAATTTAAATGTCAATAACGGAGAAATTTTTGGATTTATAGGGCCGAATGGCGCAGGTAAAACAACAACAATAAAAATGATTACAGGATTATTGGAGCCAACAGAGGGAGATGTAATCATAAACGGATATAATATGAAAACAAATCCAATAGAATGTAAAAGAATGTTTGGATACGTACCTGACAATCCGGAAATTTACGAAAGACTTACAGGCGCAGAATATCTTAATTTTATGGCTGACGTATATGGCGTTTCGTCAAAAGACAGGAAAGAAAGAATCAACAAATATATTGAAATGTTCGACATTGCCAATGCTGTAAATCAATCTATTAAAAGTTACTCACGAGGTATGCGCCAAAAGCTTGCAATAACAGGAGCTTTAATTCACGAACCTAAATTATGGATTCTTGATGAACCGATGGTAGGCCTCGACCCAATGTCGGCAAAAGTTTTAAAAGATGAGATGAAAAATCACTGTAACAAAGGCAACACAGTATTCTTTTCAACACATATACTTGAAGTTGCAGAAAAGCTCTGCGACAGAGTTGGGATAATTAACAGCTCAGAACTTGTTGCTGTAGGTACGGTAGAAGGTCTTAAAGCTAAGTCAAACAATGGTGATTCGTCACTTGAAGACGTATTCATCAAAATAGTTGACAGTGAAAACTGAAGTGGGTGGGCATTGTGAAATCTAATTTTTACATACTGCTAAAATTTCAATTAAAATACAAATTAGGAATTAGTAGAACCAAAGAAATACTGTCAGGCTCGACAAGTAAAAAAATATCCTTGGCAGGAGGCGTAATGCTTATATCACTTTTGGCATTGTTGATTATAGTACCGTACACATTAATGATGGATTACATGTACGGAATGTTTTCTGATGCCAACAATATCGGTGGGTATTTCACGTTTGTATCTATTGTTGCAAGTCTTGCTCTTCTTTTACTGTCTTTATTGTCAGTTTACAGCATAATGTTTGCAACAAAAGACAGAGAAATACTAACACCTCTTCCCATAAAGAAACAGCATATTTTCCTTGTAAATTACATCCTGTTGTTTATGACAGCGATTATATCATCAGCATTCTTATTGTTACCCGGATATATAGTATATTTTGTAAATGCAGGATTTTCTGTTGTAATGCTGATCAAAATGATATTGGGAATAATCACTTTCCCGGCGTTTTCATTGGGGATAGCATATTTTATAATGTCAATTGTGTTGAGAGTAGCTACTTTTTTCAGGTATAAAGACATAATTGTGACAATTGGCGGTATTTTAGTTTTTGTGGCAGC
>JAGAQK010000150.1 GCA_017622825.1 Clostridia bacterium
ATATGCAAAACGTTTTCCTATCGTTTTAAAAGTATTAATTATTGACTCACCAAGACTACCTGAGAATAAACTCGGCTCTGTAGAAGAATCATATGTAAATTCACCGGGCTCAGCGCAAATTTCAACAACCTTTCCCTGCTCAACAATTATCATACACTGACCGTCTGCAACGGCTATTCCTGATCCATCTGAAATTATATTGTCATTACCTTTTTTGTTTGATGAACGATCAGTTATCCTTTTAACTCCCTTTGCAACAAGTACTTCTTTATTAAGAGCCTCACAATAGAAAAATTCTTTCCACTGATCTGCAAAAGTACCGCCAATTGCTCCAATTCCTGCTTTAATTAAACCCATGATAAAAATCTCCTTTTTTTATTTATTTAAATCTTTGTAATCCTTAGTTGAATAAGGATTTTTGTTTTCTTTTTTTATATCAGGCTCATTTGAACATTTTGATGAAAACTTTAAAAAACAATTAAAAATAATCATAATAAAAAGCCATAATGCCAAAGCGCCTACAAACCAAAATATAGATATATCAAAAACAAAATGACATACTAACAAAATCCACGCGGGTATTGACCACTCAATGTTCAGTATAATATTTAGAATAATTGATACAAAAAAATTACAATTATTGTTAGTTTTACGCATAAAAAACACCAACCTAAAATCAAAGCACCTTTGAAAGAAAATCCTTTGTTCTGTCGTGCTGAGGGTTACCAAAAATAGCCTCCGGTGACCCCTGTTCAATAATCTTACCCTCATCTATAAACATAACTCTATTTGCAACTTCTCTTGCAAAGCCCATCTCATGTGTTACAACAACCATTGTCATTCCTTCGTCTGCAAGCTCATGCATCAAAGACAATACTTCGCCTACCATTTCAGGGTCAAGAGCACGTGGAGGCTCATCAAACAGCATAACCTCAGGATTCATTGCAAGAGCTCTTACAATAGCAACTCTTTGCTTTTGTCCGCCTGAAATCATTCCGGGATATGCATTAACTTTGTCTGCAAGACCAATTCTCTTTAAAAGCCTGTTAGCATTTTCATGAGCCTCTTCTTTTGTTTGCAATTTTAAATTAATTGGTGCAAAAGATATATTTTCCAATATAGTCATGTGTGGAAACAAATTAAAATGTTGGAAAACCATTCCCATATTAGTTCTTATTTTATTTATATCAACTTTAGGTGCTGTAATTTCTTCTCCTTTAAAAAATATTTTACCGCTCGTTGGAGTTTCAAGAAGATTTAAACAGCGAAGAAACGTACTTTTTCCCGAACCGGAAGGTCCGATAATAACAACTTTTTCTTTCTTTTCGATTTTTTCACTTATACCGTTTAAAACGATTTTTTTACCGTCGAAAGATTTAACAAGATTCTCAGTGCTTATCACTTTTATTCAATCTCCTTTCAAAGTATTTGATTAAAGAAGACAAACCAAATACCAATATAAAGTAAATAATTGCAACGAAAATTAACGTAAAGAACGCATCTGCAGTACGGCTTCTGACTAGCTCGCCCGCACGAGTCAAATCCACAACTCCAAGGTATCCAATTACCGAAGTTTCTTTTAATAATGCAATAAACTCATTTCCCAACGCAGGTAATATGTTTTTCAATGCCTGTGGCAAAACAATACTCTTCATTGTTGTGAATTGAGATAATCCCAACGATCTTCCTGCTTCTGTCTGTCCTCTGTCAACAGAATTAATTCCCGCTCTTATGATTTCTGAAATATATGCACCTGAATTAATACTAAATGCAAAAATACCAATCATTACTGCTTCATCAGAAAAAACAAAAATAACGTTATATGTAATCAATAACTGAACAACTACAGGCGTTCCTCGAATAATTGCCGTATACACTTCAGCTATAAAATTAAGAACACTCAAAACAGGATTCTTCTTTTTTGAATATTTATTTTGTGCATGTGCTACTTTAATTACAGCAACGAAAATACCGATAAATACACCAAAAACCGTAGCGGCAGCAGCAACAAGCAACGTGTTGCCAAGACCTGTAAGGAAAAGTTGATATCTGTTATCTTTAATAAACGTTTTGTTTATCATTTCTTTAAAATAGCTGATGATACCACCCAAAAAACCTTCGTCTTTTTCTTCATGAACACCCGGCTCAATAACGTTCGTTGTTTTAAAAAGATTTTGCAATCTAATTTTACTAATATCAGTAAAAGACGGTGACTTTGCAAACAAACCGTCGATTCCCTTATATATAACAGGATAAAGACATACATCTTTTGATACGTCCAACTGTTCTTTGCATACAGCTAAGAAATCACTGTCCTTTTTCCACAACACCTCCTGTGAAGTTTTCCACTGCTCATCATTATTCTTATCAACAAGCAATATGCCCTTTTCAAGAGCAACTTCACTCCACACTTTAGGCAAATATCCATCTCTGTACGTGATAACGTTCCAATTAAATTCCTTTATGTAATCAAAATACGCAGCTACCCAATCTCTGCTCCACGTATATCCTGTATTTTTAGGGTTAGCAAAGAAATCAGAAACGATAATATCCATACCGTACTCGTAACCTTCACTGCCGAAAAGATTTTCAGGAATAAACCCAAACGGTATCGTAACACTATCACCTGACACTGTGACAACAACATAGTAAACATTAGGCTTAGCGGCAGACCACAAGTTTTTCTCTGAAAAATCTTTGATAGCGATACCCGTCACGTTTGCAGAGGTATTACTTCCTTCAAGTATATCCACGTCTTCAACTAAGTACGAACCTACAACGTTATTCTCTCCGTCTGTTAATTGTACGGAAACATCAGTTTTCACCGCTAATTCTCTTGAATTATATAAAGCAACGTCAACTGCTACAGTTCCTGATTTAACGTCCGTTTTAATATTCACGTTCGTAATCACAGGCGTATTGGAGAAAACAAGCTTCAATGAGTCGGTAAAATGATATTTATCATTAAGTTCTTGCCTGTACTCTTTTACAACAGTTACGTTATTTACGCCTGTTTTTAAGAATACGGAAATATCTTGTGTGTCGCATTTCATGTTGTTTACATAAACTGCATATGCTCCGCTACTTACTCCGTAATCAAAAATTACAGACTCTCCGGGTCTGTTTGCAAGCGAAAAAGTTTTGTTATAGAAAACGTAACATAACTCTTTGCTTTTAATATCGTCTGAAAGCTCTGTGTATGACGGTAAAAATACTTTGTTATCGTACGTAAAGTTTTCAGGAATAATTTCCGGCAGAATATTATCTTCTGATTCAAAAATCGTCCAGTCCCATTCGCCATTAAGCACAACCTCTTCTCTACTGTTGCCTATAATAAACTCAGGCGCTGTGCTTGCTGTTTCTTCTGCAAAAACAAAAGAACTAAAGCTTCCTAAAAGCAAAGTAAAACATAATAACAATAACGTTACTTTCTTTTTCAAACTGTTTGTTTCATTCAACCTATTCATCAAATCCCTCGAATTCATCGAACCCACACTTCCTAATAGCTTCCATGTAGGTATCATAGTTAATGTCTAATATATTTGTAAAATAATGGTTCTTATATGATTTACCATTTATTTCCCACTCAATAAGATAAAATGTTTTTTGATTATTGTCAATCGTCAATTCATTTACAAGCAGTGAAGTATCACCGGTTAGGATGCTTTTGCCTTCAAGAACAACCTTTCCGTCTGCAATAACGTCAGTAACTTTATAAGAGACGTCGACATCATAAATAGTATCATTAACACCGTAAAGTGAAATAACATTGTCAACGGGCTCTCCGAACATCAGGCAAACAGGGTTTTGAGACCGTTTTATGTAGTGGTAAGCTAACTTTTTGGTGTAATAATAATCTACAATGGCATCTGAAATCTGCGGCCAGCCATCAATAAGATTCCACCATATTATACCCGTACGTCTCCACTTTGAAATTCTGAATCTTTCTATAAAAAATTTCTTTGCTTCTGCCTGTGAAATTTGACTTTGTTTCGCGAAATCAAAAAGCTGATCTGATTCGTCGTCTCCAAACAATGTTTTAACTTGTCTTTCCATAAGTCTGATTCGATATGAATACGCAACGTCAGGTAAAAGCTCCATACATGTTGAATGTGCTTCCCATTCATCGTTTGGAAATCCGTTTTCTTTAAAGCACGGCCATAATTCTTCCTTTGATATGAATTTTCTGAGTGATGCCGGAGCGGGACAACCATGATAGCCTGTCTCGCTTGCAAAGTGACATACTGTTGTATTGTAATACGGTCCTTTGAAATAATCTCGTGGCCCCCACAAGTGTTCTTCTGATGTAGGTTTTCCGCCGACATAGGCTTCTTCTGTTATATATGGCGAGCTTGGCAAATACGGTCTTGTGAAATCGTGTGCTTCACATACTCTTGCCAAAACTTCTCTTGTAACAACATTTTTGTCCGGATTTCTCCTTATACCGCCCCAATCTTGATATGCGTAATCACCTTCATTATCGCCTGCCCACAAAATCAAAGAAGGATGGTTTCTTAATCTTTTAATAACTTGTATTGCTTCGTCTTGAAGCTTTTCAAAAAAAATCTGATCTTGTGGGTAAACTGCACAGCCCATTGCAAAATCCTGCCAAACCATAATACCGTGGCTATCGCAAAAATCAAAAAAATAATCATCTTCATAAACGTTACCACCCCAGCAACGCGTTATGTTACAACCTAAATCATCAAGCATTTCAAGAGCTTTTGGCAGTCTGTTTATATCATTTGAATGATATGCATCAACAGGGACCCAGTTTGAACCCATACAAAAAACTTTTTTTCCATTTATCTTAAAACAAAATTCTCCATTGCCGTCACTGTCCGTAACGTTTGTTCTGTCTAATTCTACTGTTCGAACGCCGAAATTCACATTAAACGAGTCACAAAGATAATCTTTATAATATAAATTAATTGTCGTTTTATACAAATCGGGAGAGCCTGCGTTTTTAGGCCACCAAAAAACACAATCTGAAATATTAAATCGGAAATGTCCTTGAGTATGCCAAAGCCTCTTTTTGAAATAAAACGTGCTGTTTTTACACTTTCCTTCTACTTCAAGAGAATAATCTTTAAGTAAGTCCTTAGAAACGTCAACATTAAAAAATATAGAAGCATTTGCAAATGAATTTTTCACATCTATTGCCGTAGTGTAAATAAAAACGTCGTTTATTCTATCTGCTTTTCGTCTGTAAATTGCAACCGGCTTCCACAAACCACACGAAACGAGCCTTGGCATAATATCCCAGCCGAACATATGTGGAGCCTTGCGTATATAAAGTGAGTCGTAGGCGTACTCTTGAGCATTGCTTGAAGGCGGCAATTCATATTCACGTGCTGCAATCGTTGCAGGGCTTATGTGTACAACTATCTCGTTTTTTCCTACGTAAAGGTTATCTAACTTTGTTTCATGTGCTATATACATATTATCTGCAAACAAAACAAGATGCCCGTTAACGTATACTTCAGCAATTGTATCAATACCTTCAAATCGAATGTATTCTGTACCATCTGTTTCATCTAAATAAAATTCATTGAAGTACCATACGTGTCTGTTTTCCCAATCTTGCATTTTTAATGGATTTAATCCAAAAAAAGGATCTTCTATAATACCCTCTTTATATAAATCAAGCTCAAAATTACCGGGTACAGTTGCATTAATTTCAGGTAGGTTTTTACTTTTTAAAGTTTTAATGTCATAAATATCATCAGCATAATCTTTGCATTTGTAATTTTCTTCATATGCAATTTTCCAGCCGCTGTTCAACTCTACTACTTTTTTATCCATAACACACCTGCTAAATTATTATTCAAACAGAGCTTTAACGTAATCCTCCGGCGAAAATGGTTGCATATCATCAATTCCTTCGCCTACACCCACAAGTCTGACCGGAATCTTCAATTCATTGCAAATCGAAACAATAATGCCTCCCTTTGATGAGCCGTCAAGTTTTGTCAAAATAATACCTGAAATATTTGCAACTTCAGAAAAGGCTCTTGCTTGATTAACAGCATTCTGGCCGGTTGTTGAATCCAGAACAAGGAATGTCTCGTGTTTAATGTCCGGCATCTCTTTTGCTACAACTCTCGACATTTTTGCAAGCTCATCCATAAGATTTTTCTTATTATGAAGTCTACCCGCAGTGTCGCATATAAGAACGTCAACGTTTCTTGCCTTTGCAGCTCTGCACGCATCAAACAAAACGGCGGCAGGGTCTGAGCCCTCACCTTGCTTTATCATATCAACACCGCACCTATCAGCCCAAATACTAAGCTGGTCTATGGCAGCGGCACGGAACGTATCGCCTGCAGCAAGTAACACATTTTTACCTGATGTCTTATAGAGGTTTGCGATTTTGCCTATTGAGGTTGTTTTACCAACACCATTTACTCCAATAATTGTTATTACAGCGGGAACATCATTTAAATCAAGTCCTTTTTGACCTAAATCAAGAAGATTCGAGATGATTATTTGAAGCTCACTGCGAATTTGTGATGCATCTGTAAGCTTTTTTTCTTTGACTGCTTCTTTTAATTTTTCAAGAATTTCTTCTGTTGTCTGCACACCAAAATCTGAAGATATCAAAATATATTCAAGCTCGTCAAACAATTCTTCATCAATTTTACCAAAACCGGCAAGAATAGTATCCACCTTGCCTAAAAAACTGTCTTTTGTTTTCTTAAGGCCATTTTTTAATTTATCAAAAAATCCCATAAACAAAACTCCTTTTAATCATTCATTTTTAATGATATAACTTTAGAAATACCTTTTTCTTCCATCGTAACACCATACAAAGAACATGCATTTTCCATTGTGCCTTTCCTGTGTGTAATCATTATAAATTGTATTTCATCTTTAATCTTTTTAAGGTAATCGGATAATCTGTAAACGTTAGCGTCATCAAGTGCCGCTTCTATTTCGTCAAGCAGGCAGAATGGCGACGGATGCATTTTGAGAATGCCAAAAAGTAATGCAATCGCCGTAAGAGCACGTTCACCGCCCGATAAAAGCATCATGTTTTGAAGTTTCTTTCCCGGAGGCTGTACCTGAATCTCAATGCCACACTCAAGCACGTCTTGTGATTCATCAAGAACAATATCAGCCTTACCCCCGCCGAACAATTCTATAAATACTTCCTTAAAGTTCTCGCGAATAAGCTTAAATTGCTGCATAAACTGCTGCCTCATAACACTGTTAAGCTCTGAAATAATTTTTTGAAGCTTCGCTTTTGCTTCGTCCATATCTTTCTTTTGAGCCGACATAAACGTATATCGCTCTTTTGTTGCTTCATATTCTTCTACAGCGTTAACGTTAACAGGTCCCAGAGCTTTAATCTTTGCTTTCAAATCTTTGATTTTCTTAGATGCCTCAGGGAAATTCTCTACACGCCTATTTCCTGTGATTTCTTTTGCGGCAGAATAAACAAGCTCATATTCCTCCCAAAGTCTGTTTTTATTTGAATTAATCTCACTTTCCTCTCTGACCTTTTTCATTTCTGCTTTATTAAGACCGTCAACATAAAGCGTAATACGCTCATTGATATCAGTAATTTTATCAAGCATTCCTCCAAGATCATCATCGAGACTCTTTTTCATTTCTTCATATTTTGAAAGATTATTATTTTCATCTTCCTTAGAAACTTCAATTATTTCAATTTCTTTGAGACACTTATCATTGTCTGCGCCTATTGTGCTAATTGTATTATCACAATC
>JAGAQK010000015.1 GCA_017622825.1 Clostridia bacterium
ATTGAAAAAAAGGAGCCAATATGGTATAACATAGTGGTCCCCGTGGGTATGACTAAGGTGCATACGTGAAACGGGGTACCCCAAAAACCTTGATAAATAAAGGATTTTTAAGGAGATAGATAAGGAAATGAAATTAGGTATCGTTGGTCTATCGAACGTAGGCAAAAGTACACTGTTTAATGCACTTACAAAAGCAGGCGCGGAGAGCGCTAACTATCCGTTTTGTACGATAGAGCCAAATGTGGGCGTGGTTGCAGTGCCGGATAAAAGACTTGATAAATTGGCAGAAATGTATAATCCGGAGAAGTATACACCGGCAACAATAGAGTTCGTGGATATAGCAGGACTTGTAAAAGGCGCAAGCAAGGGCGAAGGACTTGGTAATAAATTCCTCTCTCACATACGAGAAGTAGATGCTATAGTGCACGTAGTGCGCTGTTTCGAAAACGACGACATAATAAGAGTGGAGAATTCCGTATCGCCAAAAGGAGACGCAGAGACTATAAACTTAGAACTCATATTCTCTGATATGGAAATGATAGACCGCAGGATAGAACGCACGGGCAAGATGGCAAAGAACGGCGACAAGAAGCTCCTGGCAGAGATACAGCTCCTGCAAAACATAAAAGCACATCTTGAGGCATTTTTGCCGGTACGTGCAATGGAGCTTACGGACGAAGAAAGAGAATACGTGAATTCACTGTTCCTGCTCACAAGCAAACCGGTAATATATGCCGCGAATATTTCCGAAGACGATGCGGCAGCTCCGTTTGAGAGCGCACTTGTAAAAGAATTGGCGGCAATAGCAGAAGTTGAGAAAGCTCAGCTCATAACAGTTTGCAGCAAGATGGAAGAAGAAATGTCATCACTTGACGATGAAGAAAAGAAAGCTTTCTTAGCAGAATTCGGCATTGAAGAAGCAGGCCTTGACCAGCTCATAACGGCAGGATACCGCACGCTCGGCCTCATCAGCTTCCTAACGGCAGGTCCGAAAGAAGTACGCGCATGGCCAATTAAGTCGGGCACGAAAGCACCCGGCGCAGCCGGCAAGATACATTCTGATTTTGAACGCGGATTTATACGCGCAGAGATTGTGGCATATGATGATTTGATGGCTTGCGGTACATATAACGCAGCAAAAGAAAAAGGTCTTGTGCGTTCAGAAGGCAAAGAGTACGTCATGAAAGACGGCGACGTTACGCTCTTTAGATTTAACGTCTGACATCAACTCAAAATCCAATGATCATTATCACCCTTTGAAATTCTACCGGCTTGGTACGCGAACTCTATTGCATCAGCAAAAAGAGCGGTCAGTACTGAGCCGGATCTTGTATATCCCATTATTTTCGCAGCTTCGCGAATCAAATCCTCTCCGGCAAGGCTCACTTGCTCTGCCAGCACGCGGCATACAGCGTTTGCGGCTTCAGGTACAGGCACAAACTCAGCGTCGCGCCTGTTCTCGTCAGTACCGCTCATGCGGAACGTATTATAACTTTCGGGTTCCAGCGTATCATTCCAATAAATATTTTCAAGCTTATAAAGAGTAGTCTTCAAATCAGACTCATCAAATATCTCAATCATTTTACTGTGAATTCTGCTGCCGGCTCTTGAAATGCCAAAGCTTTGCACAACGCGCCTAATCAACAAATCTTCACAAATAGGCGCTTCTTTCTTAAGCACTTCGGCAATTTTACTCTTAATCTCACGGTCATACTTAGGCAACATAAATTCATCAGGTGAGATAACTTTCTCCTTCAAAACAGCCGCTGTGTACACCGGGATTTTTGCTTCCTTTTCAGGACGAAGCTTTTTAAGCTTTATGTCATTTTCATTAAAAAACTCCTCCGGGTCAATATCAGGTTCAAAAACACCTTTCTTAACGTCATCAATAGCGGCAAGAATTTTTTCTGTCTCTTTCTTGCTGTTTTCCCACCAATCTACAGACCACACGCGGATAATATTCCAACCAAGCCCATTTAAAATGCCGATTTGGGCGATTTCACGATCGCGAGTTGTCTTTGAAGCCTCGTAGCCCTCTCCGTCAAGAAGTATTCCCAAAATGTATTTTTCAGGATTGTCAGGGTCAATTACGCCGATATCTATTTTGTACGACGACCTGCCCACCGCCGTGTCCGTTTCGTAGCCGTGGCTATTAAGCGCTGCACATATTTTTTGCGCAATGCCGGTATACGGAACGCCCGCGCTCGTGGCTACGGTAGCATTTCCGTCTGCAGTAATGTCCTTGCCGGAAGCGTACTCCAGAAACTCCTTGAGAGCAACGACACCTTGCGCATTTGTGCGGGAGAGGTTGATGTGCTCCGGAAGCAGAGCAGAGTATACGGTCATCTCGTGGCGAGCTCTTGAAATGGCCACGTTCAGGCGCCTCCAACCGCCGTCTCTGTTGAGAGGACCGAAATTCATATGAACCTTGCCTTCTTCGTCGGGACCGTAGCCGACTGAGAAAAGAATGACATCGCGCTCATCACCTTGTACGTTTTCGAGATTTTTAATGAAAAGCGGCTCTTCTGAGTCATAAACCCATTTTTCAAGCTCGTGGTCAGTTTTACAAGCTACTGTCAGCAAATCGTCAATGAGATTTTGTTGGGAAATGTTAAACGTAACAACTCCCACGCTCATTTTTGAAAGCTCGGGGTCGTGACAGCGTGTTTTCAAATCTTCGATGATGGCAACGGCTTCAGCGTGATTTTGTCTCGTCTTGCCGCGGTCAAATACGCCGTCAATGTGAACGAGCTTGACTTTTGATGCCCTGTCGTTTGTAGAAGGGAACGTATAAAGTTTATTTTCATAAAAATGGTTGTTGCTAAAAGCAATGAGACTCTCGTGACGGCTCCTGTAATGCCACAACAAATGCGTTTGAGGCATATTCAAGGCAAGGCAGTCATCGAGAATGCTCTCTAAGTCTTCTGTCTCAAAATCCTCATCGTCTACGGTATTTACAGTGAAGAAAGACGTTGGCGGCATCTGCTTGGGATCACCGACAATAACAGCATTTTCGCCGCGTGCCAAAACACCTACTGCCTTGCACGTAGGAAGCTGTGAGGCTTCGTCGAATACCACTATGTCAAATGGACTGCGCTTCGGGTCTAAGTATTGCGCCGCAGAAATGGGGCTCATAAGCATGCAGGGGCAAAGAAGGGGCAGTAAGTTAGGTATTTGAGAAAACAGCTTTCTGATGCTGATATTTCTTCCGCCGCTTCTGATTGCTTTTTGAAGTATGCCAAGCTCAGAGCTTTGTGAGGCTTCTTTTGCGAAATTCGGCACTTTTGCTGCCAAACGGCAGAATATCTCTCTTCTTGTAAGAATTGTAAGCTCTGCATCTATTCTCTTGAATTGTTCGATTTTTTCATTGAAAACGCTGCCGCTAAAGGATGTCAGCACGGGCTCCGAGTCAATTATGTCATTTATTAAAGCCTTGTATAAACCTTTTTTATAAGAACTAATAACATCATCATGAGCAAGGCCGGCTTTATATGCATTTATAACATCATCAAGACCCATGTTAATCACGTCATGAGACAAAGAATTCCACATAACCCAATCTTTTAAAGAATCAGCATTTGTTATTATAGTGTCGCACATATCAAGTTGGCGGCGGTACCAATCTTCACAGTCACTTTGCTCAATGCAAAGCGTCTCGTATAAATCATCTTTTATTTCAATGAATTTATCTGCAGCCTCATTTAAGCTTTCTATAACATTTTTTAGCTGCTTTGCAGAAGCAAATTCTGTGCGAATGCAATCAGAATCCCACGTTTCATCAAGCTTTGCTCCGCTTTCTTGTGCTATGTCGGCACATTTTACTACGTGTTGCCAATTTGTATCGGTACCACAGTATAAATCGTCAAGCTGATTGCCACACTGTGCAAATAATGCATCTGCCTCTGCTTTGCGCGCCTGATAATTTGCTAGATTTGTAAAATGCTCACCTAATTCTTCCTTATTTACAGGCTTTTTCATATAAGAGGCTACTTTTTTTGAGAGCTTTCTCAGCCCCATAAATTTTGATAAAAACCACTCGGCGTTTTCTTCGTTAAATTCTGCCAGCAAAGCCTTGCCGTCTTGAAGTAAAAAGTCGTCAGTCCACTTTTCGGCTAACTGCCCATACAGAGCTTTCGTTTGAATGTACAACTGCGCCATATCTCTTGTGTCGCTTAAAAGCCTTTTGAGGCTCGTTGAGACGGCCCAGCTATGAGGCAAATCAAGCCATTTCGTAAGCTCTGCCGCTGTCACGTACAATTTCTGCGTTTGCTCATACGTGGAAGGCTCGTTTTTTTTGATTTCACGGGCAAAATCAACGCAACACGCCTCTAAAATTTCAAGTGCTTTCTTATAATCAGTCACTTTATCTGCAAAAGTACTCTTTAAATGTTGCGAATATTGCACAAGTCCAATATCTTTCAAGGGATTGTTGCAAGGGTGTCCCGTTGCTTTTGCGGCCGCTACAAGCCTTTCAAGCAATTTATTGTGCTCCTCCATGTCATTTTCGGTGACAGTGTATACAAATTCAGGTGAGAATGCGATAGCATCGGGGGCATCCGCAAAGTTTTCGTATGCGTTAATAAGTTCAAACAGCGTCATGCCGCACTTTTGACTTTTGTGCAAATATGTGGCGTAATCGTCGAGCTCGCCTCGCATTTCAGCTATTTTTTCTGCTTTTGCCGCGTAATCCTCCGAGGGAGTGTGTTTCGTTACCTCCGAAGCGATTCTGAGCTGCTCCAGCACGTCTTTTTTCTTTGATTTGTTTGAGTGTATTTCAAGACAGAATGGCCCGATGCCTATTGCGGCGAGCCTTTTGCGCACTACTTGAAGCGCCGCCATTTTTTCTGCGACGAAAAGCACTGTTTTGCCCTTGGCGAGCGCATTTGCGATAAGTGTAGTGATTGTTTGTGATTTTCCCGTTCCCGGAGGTCCGTGCAGTACGAAACTATTGCCGTTTACAGCGGCTTCTATTGCAAAAAGCTGTGATGCGTCTGCAGGCAAGGGGAGGAATACGTTATCTTCCGGAACTTTGTCGCCGATTACCATATCTGTGGCTTCCCATGATAGCTTACCGTCCATAAGACTTTTTACTATTTTATTACGCGCCAAGTCATCTGCACGATTTTTTATGTCATTCCACATAACGAATTGCGAAAATGAATAAATGCCGAGATACGCAGATTCAAGAACGTCCCAATTTTGTTGATGCGTGACTGTCTCACGTATTGTGCCAATGACTTTTTTAACGTCTATGCCGTGTTCGTCCATAGGCAATGTTTCAAGCCCGGTCACCTCAATGCCGAAATCCTGCTTCATTTTCTCAAGCATGGTGATATTTGCTTGCGGCTCGTCGTCTCGCATGCGAATTATATAGCCTTGGCTTGCGCCTTTGCGTATCATTTCTATGGGAATCATCATGACTGGTGCATATCTCGCTTTTGTGCGCTTTTCATCTTCGAACCAACGCAAAATACCGAGTACAAGATAAAGCGTGTTCGCACCATTTTCTTCTATAGCAGTTTTTGATGCTCTGTAGAGCTCTTTTATTGCTCTTGCAAGCTCTGTATCACTTAATGTGGAGTGCAGCTTTTTATTTTGGAACTCTGTTTTAATAAATTCTTCTGTATTACCTAATTCATGTATATTTTCAAAACTTACATCATCAGGCGCAATGTTATATTCCTCCGGCCTTGGCTGAATTGAAAAATCACCACCGTCAGAGAGCACGTTTTCAAGTTCGTCAAGTGATGGCGTCAGGACGGGTATGGTTGTTTTTGACAAACGCATATTTATAAGCGCATTTCTCATTCCCAAATCAAGCAATTTGCGCTCCCATTGTACTTTCTTTGATAAATTTATATTGGTGGTTTCTGCCATAATACTCACTTGCCTCCCGGCTTTTGCCGATGTTTCGTATGGTGTAAAAATAGCATACTTTTATATTATTGTAAAGCAATGTGACTGATTAAACGAAATGCTGCCAAGAATACGTGCACACAATTGTTTGCTGAAAATATAATAAATATTGGAGGTGCAATATGAATATATATGTATTTTTTGCGCTGATTGCGACGTTGGGAACATGGCTTGTAACAGCACTCGGCGCTGCAACAGTCGTTTTTTTTAAATCACAAAATCAAAAAACTTTAAATATAATGCTTGGGTTTGCATCAGGGGTAATGATAGCTGCCAGCTTTTGGTCTCTTTTGCAACCGGCAATCGAAAAAGCAGAAAAAACAGCCGGAATCCCTGCGTATTTAGTGGCTACCATAGGTTTTCTTTCGGGAGCATTTTTTATGTGGGTTTCAGATAAGGTGGTTACGTTTGCAAGAAAAAATACACAAAGTCATACAAACGACACCACACAAAGGATAATAATGCTTGTTTTATCAATTACACTTCACAACATACCGGAAGGTCTTGCGGTCGGCGTAGCTTTTGGTGCGCTTCAGGGCAATAGTACTACGGAAAGTCTGGCGGGAGCCATTTCCGTAGCGGTAGGTATCGGACTGCAAAACTTCCCGGAGGGAGCGGCTGTTTCCGTACCTATGAGGCGTGAGGGATATTCGAGAAAAAAGTGCTTCTTGATAGGGCAAGCCTCCGGAATTGTAGAGCCTATTGCAGGTATAACGGGAGCGCTGCTCGTTGTGTATATAGAAAAACTCTTACCGTACGCACTGTCTTTTGCTGCAGGCGCAATGATTCTTGTGGCAGTGCACGAACTTATACCGGAGTGCCAACAGAATAAAGATGTGCAGCCGTACATTGCTACAACGGGGATTGTTTTGGGATTTACTGCTATGATGCTTTTGGACGTGATGCTAGGCTAAAAAAATCGCCTTTTTATTGACAACAGAAAATTATTATGACAAAATACAAACATTGTTTTTTTTTAACATTTGATTCAAAAACGAAACGGACAGCAGTTTAAAATGAAGTGGATTCTATCATATTTAAAACCATTAAGAATGCGTATGGCAGTAGGGTTTATTATAAAAGTAATAGGCACTGTTGCAGAGCTGTTCATTCCGTTTTTGTTGACCTATATATTGGAAAATGTCATAGAAACAGGCGATATAAAGAAAATAGTGCTTTACGGAGTATTTATGGCGCTGTTTGCGTTGACCGCAGGACTTGGAAACATAATTGCAAACCGCATGGCGGCAAAAGTAACTATGATATTCGCGTCTCAAATGAGACGCGAGCTGTTCTCAAAAACGCTGCATTTATCGGCACGAAGCACCGATAAGTTCACAATACCGTCTTTGGAATCAAGAATAACAACAGATACATATAACGTGCAGAATTTTGTAGGAATGATGCAGAGAATGGGCGTTCGGGCACCGTTTTTGTTAATTGGAGGAATAGGCATAACGCTCATAATGGACAGGGCATTAGCACTTGTAATGGTAGCAACACTGCCGATAATATTTGTTGTGGTTTACAGTATCTCACGCAAAGGCGTGCCTCTTTATGAAAAGGTGCAACAATCTGTGGACGGGATGGTTCGCGTTGTACGTGAGGATGCCCAGGGAATAAGAGTAATAAAAGCACTGTCAAAAAATACGTACGAGAATAACAGATACAATAATGTGAATAAAAAGCTTTGCAAAGATGAAACACGCGCCGGTGTTATAATGGGAGTTGTGAATCCTGTAATGACAATGCTCATGAATCTCGGTATTGTAGCTGTTGTGGCGGTAAGTGCATATCTTGTAGCAAAACAAAAATCTTCTCCCGCAACAGTTATTGCGTTTATGCAATATTTTACTTTGATTTCAATGGCTATGATGTCACTTTCAAGGATGTTTGTAATGTATACGAAATGCGCCGCATCAGCCAACAGGATAGCGGAGGTTATTAATAGCAAGAGCGAGCTGGAAATAAAAGAAGACGACGGTAAAGGAAATGAAGCATATCACGTAACGTTTGAAAACGTGGCATTTTCGTATCTTGGAAAGAAAAATAACCTTGAAAATATATCTTTTTCACTAAAAAAAGGAGAGCGCCTAGGCATTATAGGAGCAACGGGAAGCGGCAAGTCCACTATTATAAGGCTTTTGATGAGATTTTATGACGTGAATGAAGGTGTTGTAAGAATAAACGGCAAAGATGTGCGCTCGTATACACCGGAAGAACTCACTGCTATGTTCGGCGTAGTGTTGCAAAATGACTTTTTGTATGCAGATACTATTAAAGAAAATATATGTTTTGGTAGAGAAATATCTATAGAAAATGTTGAAAAGGCTGCAAAAATTGCTCAAGCCCACGAGTTTATCAGCGGGTATTCCGACGGATATGAGCATATGATTTCGGCAGGTGGTACGAATTTATCAGGTGGACAACGTCAAAGGGTTTTGATAGCAAGAGCGATTGCGGGAAACCCCGAAATTTTGATTCTTGATGACTCCTCATCTGCGCTTGATTACAAGACGGACCTCAATTTGAGAAGTACGTTACAGAGCGAGCTGCCTGAATCTACAGTAATTACTGTGGCTCAAAGAGTAAGCTCTGTAAAAAACTGCGACCTTATACTTGTAATAGACGAGGGCAGGATAATCGGCAGAGGAACACATGATGAACTTTTAGAAAACTGCCCGGAATACAAAGAAATAAGTGATTCCCAGATGGGAGGTGCTTTCGTTGACTGATAACAAAACACAACCCAAAAGAAAAAGGGGCATTTTTATAAGACTGAGTAAATACGTTTTAGAGCAGTGGCCGCTATTCATTGTGGCAGTGGTATTCACTCTTTTATCAAATCAATTGGCACTTATGGGGCCGAAGTACTCCGGAGCTGCAATAGATGCCATAGAGCTTGAAGCAGGAGTTGATTTCCCGACAGTGTGGGAAAATGTGATTCTTATGCTGGTGTGCTACCTGGTATCAGCGGTGCTTTCGTACGTACTTGCAGTTATAATGATTCATTTAAGTCAAAAAATTATTTTTAAAATGCGAAAACAAGTATTTGAAAAGCTCAATACATTGCCTGTCGGATATTTCGATACACATGCTACGGGCGATATAATAAGCCATATATCGTATGATATAGACGTTATCAATGCAACGCTTTCGCATGATTTAATACAAGTAATGACAAGTATATATTCTGTTGTTGGCTCACTTGTATTTATGTGGCAGATTTCAAAGCCTATGATATTGATATTCGTGCTGACAGTGCCGGTTTCTATAATATTTACTCGATACCGTTCAAAAAGGGTGCGTCCGCTTTTCAGTGCGCGTTCACGAAAGTACGGCGAACTTAATGGCTACGCAGAGGAAATGCTCACGGGCTCGCGCAGCATCTCGGCGTATGGCAGAGAAGATATCATATCGTCTCGTTTTAATAAGCATAACGAAGAAGCCATGGATGCTTTTTATAAAGCAGAGTACCACGCGGCGATGTTGTTTCCTACGATTAACTTCATTAACAATATATCAATAACACTCGTGGCGATTTTCGGCGGTATTTTGTATATGTATTCAGAAAACGGGACTATTTTGGCAGGCTCAATGTTCTTTATCACTTTGGGCGGAGTTGCACAGTTTGTGCAGTATTCAAGAAAATTTGCAGGACCGATAAATGAATTTTCAAACATATTACACGAATTTCAATCGGCTTTTTCGGCGGCGGAAAGGGTGTTCCGTATACTTGATGAGGAACCCGAGCCTGCTGATACAGCGAATGCCGAAGCTTACACCGACGTGAAAGGAAACGTCGAGTTTGATGACATCACTTTTGGCTATACGCCGGAGAAGGTGATTCTCAAGGATGTATCAATAACGGCACGAAAAGGGCAGACTGTTGCTATCGTAGGGCCTACCGGTGCCGGCAAAACGACTGTTATCAACTTGCTTATGCGTTTCTACGACCCTCAAAAGGGCGAGATTCGCATGGACGGAATTCCCGCGCTCGCCATTAAGCGTGACGATTTGCGCAAAGCATATACTATGGTTTTGCAGGATACATGGTTGTTTTATGGCACAATTTACGATAATATTATATATGGCAAGGAAAATGCTACTGCAGAGGAAGTTTATGCGGCAGCTAAAGCAGCTAAAATAAGCACTTACATAGAGAGTTTGCCTGAGGGGTATGATACTATACTATCTGATGATGGTGTGAACATAT
Source organism: Clostridia bacterium (assembly GCA_017622825.1). Classification (GTDB taxonomy): domain Bacteria; phylum Bacillota; class Clostridia; order UBA1212; family UBA1255; genus Egerieisoma. The sequence goes on from JAGAQK010000015.1 coordinate 10,133, forward strand.
CAAAGGGACAGAAGCAGCTTATAACGATTGCTCGTGCTTTCTTGTCTGATGCGCCCTTATTGATTCTTGATGAGGCGACGTCAAACGTTGACTCGCGCACAGAGATACAAATACAGGATGCTATGGCTGAACTGATGAAAAACAGAACGTGCTTTATTATTGCACACAGGCTGTCAACGATACAAAATGCGGACGTGATACTTGTTGTGAAAGATGGCACCGTGATTGAGCAGGGTAGCCATGATGAACTTATAAGAAAAGGTGGTTTTTACAGTACTCTTTACAATTCGCAGTTTTCATAATTAAAGAGGGAAGAAATCTTCGTCATCATCTTCTTCGTCGCCGTATTTGTCGGCTATGATGGAAGAAAGCATTGAAACGTTTGGTACTTTTTCTTCGTTACCGAAGTACAAAAATTGTATGGGGACTTTGAGGGCGTAGGCAAAGCAAGCAACTTCTATATCGGACAATATTCTTGTACCGTTTTCTATACGGCTGAGAGCAGAACGATCGATTTTTAAGCCTAAAACTTGAAGACGGGCTGTGAGTTCTTCTTGAGTGATTTTTGGATGGCTTTTGCTGTAATAACCTTTTCGCACAAAACGAATCCATTTGCCGCAAAGGTTATTAATCGTTAATTTGTTTCGTCTGCTCATAATACCCTCCAAAAATACTTTTCTCAATATTATGCATAAAAATGAGCGTGATTTTGTGTTTCAATAGCACAAATGTGCTTTTAGGGGCATTTTTTCGACTGATATATATATAGTTGTTGAAAAACATTGACTTTTCCCCATGTCAGTAGTAAACTCGCCTTAATGCTTATTTTTATTTTATTTGAGAAGAGAAAGGTTTTGGTAAAAAATGAAGAAATTTATGTCGGTTGCAATTGTTTTTGTTTTGCTTTTTACAATGTGTGCATGTTCTTCTGATGCAGAAAAAGTTAAACAGTATGTAGAAGAAAACAAGGAAGATTTGTTGGCAGGTTTTAGCGATGGTCTTCAGGGCTTGAATGCAGAGGCGGATTTGTATGCAGAGGGCACCGGAATAGTAATTGAAGCTAAGCTTGCTTTGCTTGACGGTGCTACGGATGAAGTTATAAATGTATTAAAGGTTTCTTTTGAGTCAGAGGAAACTAAAACAGCGATGAATGAATCCATTAAAGAGGCACAAAAAGAAATTCCTGAGCTTGATTCTATGACCTTAAAATTATGTGACAGCAAGGGAACCGTATTAGTTACACAAAAATATAACTAATGCTTATTTTGTGTTTGAATAGTAAAAAAACTCGCCGGGAAGCAGTAAACTTGCGGAACGGCGCTTTTTTTTCGCAGAATTGGTTGATTGACATAATGCTTGCGTGATGATAGACTTGAATTAATGTACCGGAAACTATATTGATGTACGAGAAGAGGAGTTTTTTATGATAAAAAAGGTTTTTTCAGCATTTCTTGCAATGGCAACAGGTTGTATGTGCATGGCGTTTGGAACAGGCTGCAGTGAGCAAAAGAAACACGTTATGTATCAGGTAACGCCGAATGCCGACATGCTTATGAATTGTTACGTTATTAAGACGAAAAACGACAAGCTCATCGTTATTGACGGCGGCGGAGCAGGATCACCGCAAGTAAACGGTTATCTTTATGCAGAGCTTCAAAGAATAAGCGGCAAAAATGAGCCGGAGATAGAAGCGTGGTTTTTATCGCATATGCATGATGACCATGTAAACGAGCTGGTGCTTATAGCCAAAGACAAGTACAAGAAGATAACGGTTAATAACATATATTTCAACTTCCCGTCAAGAGAATTTATGCAAAAAGCAGAAGATGGAAGATTTTATAAGTATTATGACAGGATACAAACATCCTACGATAGATTTATGGGAGAGGGCGCGTTTGAAAAAACAAATGGAAAGACAGCCTTTGAAGGAGACGTTATTGATATTGACGGCGTGAAATTTGAAATTCTTCTTACTGTTACCGATGAAGAAAAAGAGAGTAATATAAATGACACATCGATGATTTTTCGTACAACAATAGACGGCCAAACAATTATGTTCCTGGGAGATGCATACATACCTGAAGGAAAGCGCCTCCTTGAAAAATACGGCGATGAGCTCAAGAGTGATATTGTGCAAATGGCGCACCATGGTCAGAATGGTGTGGATAAAGACGTATACGAGGCTATAAACCCTACGTTATGTCTGTGGCCGGCCCCGCATCGGGTTTTCAATAACACAAACGGCAATTTGCAATCCTTTGAAGTTCGCCAATGGATGATGGATTTGGGCGTAAAATACCATATTGTTGCAGGAATTCACTCCACGCAGAAATTGGAATTTCCCGTAGACTTCGACAGTATGGATGAGCTTGATATAACTCACAAACCGTAAAGAGTTTATTTTATATCGTAACCACAGTATTTAATGGCAGCTTTCGCAAGCTCTGAGGTTGGGTCGATTGTGGGAACATCGAGATTTGTAAGCTGCGCAGCAAGCGGAAGCTCGGTACATCCCAAAATAAAGTAATCGGCCCCTCTTTTTGCCATTTGGTTTACAACATTAAATAAATCGGCCTTGTACTTTTCAGGTTCTGCATTAGCTTTGATACCGTCGTAAATAACCCGCATAAGTGCGTCTTTTTCATCGTCGTTTGGTATAATATACGAAACGTCATGCTTTTCCAAAACATCGCTGTAAAGACCTGAGAGTAACGTGCCCTTTGTTGCTAATATCGCAGCGGTTTTGCCCGGGAATTTTTCTTTACATGATAAAGCTGTAGCTTCAAGCATACTTATAAAAGGTATGCTTGTTTGTTTTTGAAGCTCGGGAAGAAAATAGTGAGCTGTGTTGCATGGCATTATTATGCAATCAGCACCGCAAAGTTCCAATTTTTTCAGGGAATCCGTCATATTTGGTATAGGGCTGTTGCCATTTTGCAAAATAGCCTTTGTCCTGTCCGGAATTGATGAATTGCTATCTATATAAATTCTGATGTGAGCATTGTCACAATCTGCTTTGGTCATATTGACTATTTTTGTAAACAAATCAGCCGTAGCAAGAGGTCCCATACCTCCTAAGATTCCGATACTTTTTTTCACGAACAAACCTCCCGTAAAGAAAACTAAGTGCATTATTATTTGGCAACTTGATTCTATCACAAAGGATATTTGTGTACAAGGTTAACATTTTTGACTCGAGCTATTTAGGTATTTTTTTCGTTGATTTTTTTTGAATAAAGTGTTAAAATCATAACCAAGAGTAGTGTCGCATGCAGTGAGCGCGCGAGAAAATAAAAATTTTAAACGAAGGTGATTTGAAATGAACGAAAAAATTAGGCGTTTTTCGGCGTTTTGTTTGACACTGATTATGTTAGCAGTGTCATTGCCTATGGTTTCTTTTGCGGCAACGGATTGGGTTCCCGGCAATATTAAATCAGTGGTATTTGACGCACCGTATTATGCAGCAAACAATCCCGATGTTGTAAAGGTATACGGCAATGAATCAAACAGACTTTATGAGCATTTTCTTGACTATGGTGCAAAAGAAGGCAGACAGGGAAGTCCTGTTTTCAGTGCAAAGTATTATCTTGAAAACAATAGTGACCTTAAAAATGCTTTTGGTACAAACAGGGTGAATGCGATTAACCATTTTTCACAGTTTGGCTACAGAGAACCGTCAAGAGTAACTGCTTCATGCGTTAACCTCGGCACAGAATTTGAAGCAAGAGTAATAGCTTCATCAGGTTTGGCTTTGTCATACTCGGGCACGAACGTTAACGTTAAAACAGCAACTGCTCAAAACAAAGCACAGTTGTGGGTTTTCACAAGAAATTCTGACGGTACGTATACAATAAGAAATAAAAATACAGGAACAGTTCTTGACGTTGCCGGCGCAAGTTATAACTCCGGTACAAACGTACAACTGTACGCAAGTAACGGCACAGCAGCTCAACGTTGGTATATATTCAAACATAGCAACGGTAAGTATATATTCCGTTCAAAAGCTGCTCCTTCATGTGTGCTTGATATTTATGGCGGCAGTACAACTTCGGGCGCAAACGTTCAGTCTTATACATATAATGGTACGCAGGCGCAGTTGTTCTCCATAACGAAGCCTACTGTGCTTGACACATTCAAACCTGTAAATCTCGGAGAATATTTCTTTGCGAGAATAAATGGTGTTGGTTCGGGAAAAGATTTGTCACTTTCTTCGTCCAATACAATAATCAATACACCGGGACAGAACGGTAGCCAAATATGGCGTTTCTCACGTAATTCTGACGGTACTTACAGAATAGAAAACGCAAGTAACGGACAGTCTCTTTGCGTTGAAGGTAACAGCGGCAATTCGTTTTCGAACGTTAAAACAGCAGCCAACAGCACTTCTGATTCCCAAGCATGGTTTATTTTTGAAGTTAACGGCAAGTACGTATTCTCGCCCAGAACCTCTTTCTCCTGCGTAATAGACGTTGCCAACAACGCGTCGGCAGACGGCACAAACGTTATGATTTACACGTACAACGCATCAACTGCTCAGCAGTTTGAAATTATGAAAGTGAACGCAGGCAGAGAAAACACAGTTTGGTTCACAGTACCGGCTATTCCTGCTGATGTTGGTAGCGCAGTAGATCTTTATGAGTACAATGTACAATTCAAACAGAACATGAAAGTTGTACCTAAAGAAGAAATAACATGGTCTTCAAGCGAGATTGCAATTGATGCCAACGGTAAAGTAACACCTACAGCAGCAGGCGTTTATAAGCTCACAGCGAAATCCGGCACAGCAGTGAAGACAATTTATCTTATAGCAAAGAAACCTACATCTTCTGAATACGTTCTTTATTCAAATGATTTTTCTTCATCTGATATAAGTGACTTCACCGTTGTACAGAAGACAAACGGATCTGTTTCAGTTGCTGACGGTAAACTTTCGCTTTCTGCTAAAGCAAATGCAAATTCCTTTGTGAGATTGCTTTTGCCTTCTTTCATAGGTGAATTCGGAGATTATACGTTCTCTACAAATGCAACAATAACAGAAAAAGCAGATTCAAGAAGATGGATGGCTCTTATGTACAGAGTGCAGAACAACAATTATCCGTATTATCAATATTGTGTAAGAGCGAATGCGGCTACTTCAAATAAGGACGGCGTTGAGTTCTCTTATATGACGAACACAAATAATAGCTGGGCATATCACGGTAAAACATCTTATACAGAGGCAATAAATGCATCTAAGAACTATCTGTTCAAGGTTGATGTTTACGGTAACAGTGCAACAAGTTACATTAATGGTACAAAAATGCTGTCTACAACAGCCCTTACAGATTATTCAAAGGGTAGAGTAGGTCTTCAGGTTTGCGGTACAACGACAGTTTATGATGACGTTAAAGTTACAATTGATTTTGATAAGGTTTACGGATATATGTCAAAATATGCAAGTGTAAGAGACTTAGATACAAATATTTCTCTTGATGCTGCAATGGTAACAGAAATTACGTCGTCAGCTCAGTTTGATACGTTGCTTACAAACTCACCTGCTGTTGCTATTATGTCAATAGACAGCAAATTAAATGTGGTAAATAGTAATAATGTAGCTATATGCGGTATTACAGAGGCAATGTTTAAGCTTGGCGGTGTTGTAATTCCTGCGTTTAGAGTTGACTCTTCAACAGAAGCAACACAGATTGCAAAATACCTCAAGGCGAACAATATTTATGATGCTCTCATAGTTGCAAAGGATGGTTCGCTCATTAAAAAGGCACAGTCGACATTTGTATATGTAAAGGGCGTTTATGATGCTACAAGTGCCGGAATAACAGACCTTGGAACGATTCGTGAAAATACAAATGCTTCAGGAAGCAGAATCTGTTTGTTACCTTCTTCAATGGCAACACAGAAAAATACAGCGTTCCTTGCAGGTTTGGCAACAACAGTATGGTATAAATCGTCTGATAATTCCAAAACTGATTTGTTCAAGCTTATTACAGCAGGTGCACACGGTGTTGTAACTTCTAACGTAGCATTGCTTGAGAGCTGTATGGAGGATAAGGCTATATTTGCAGGCGTATCTCATGTACGTCCCATCAATGTTATAGGACACAGAGGTATACCTACCCAAGCTCCTGAGAATACTATTGTTGGCTCGAAGCTGGCTGCAAGCTATGGTGCAAACATAATCGAAAATGACATCTATCTTACAACAGACGGAGTTATCGTTGTTATGCATGACCCGACAATTAACCGTACAACAAATGGTTCAGGTAATATAGAGTCTATGTCATATGCACAGCTTCAACAATACGTTGTTGATTATTATGGCGGATATAGAGAAAAAATACCGACACTTGAAGATTATTTCAAGGCGTTAAAGGGAACAGGCGTTAATATGTTTATAGAAATCAAGTCACAAAAGGCTGAAATTGTACCTAAGCTTAAGGCTTTGATTGAACAATATGACATACTTGATCAGTGTGGTGTAATTACTTTCCATGCTGCACAGCTTCAAAGAGTAAGAACACAGATTCCCGGAATCTCCGGTGGCTTGCTTACATCGATGTCTTCTGTAGAAAACATATTGAATACAACATCGCAGTGGAGCTCCACATATAATCCTTCTCAATCAGGTTTGACAGAGGATATTTTGGAAGATTGTGCATACAGAGGCGTTTCGATGTGGCCTTGGACGATTGATGCAAATTCTACGTTCAATGAATTCTTTGCAATGGGAACATGGGGAATAACAACAAACCGTTCTGATTATGTAAAGAATTATATTGAAAGACTTTACACAACTGCTTCTTCATACACAGTTTCTGTAGGTGGAACAAAGGCAGTTTCGATAAAGAAGGAAACATACTCAGGTGCAACATCAACAACTACAGGTGCTACAATGTTTGTTGTTGATGGTAATACGGGTATTTCGTTTGACGGCAGCAAGATTTCCGCATCAAAAGCCGGCACATCAACAGTAGTATTCCGTATGAGCTATAAACTCGGCAATGGTACAACAGTGTATGTTTATACACAACCTGTAAAAGTGGTAGCGTCATAACAGTATAATTTAGTTGACAAACAAAAAGCTATGTGATATATTTTCACAGATACCGTTTTCGTGGCAATGGGAAACTCCAACCCATTGCCTTGATAACGGCGATTGAATAAAATTTCAGTAAAGGAGATTTGTTGTTATGACAAAGGAAAGAAAACAAGAAATTATTGCTACTTACGGTATTCACGAGGGTGACACAGGTTCACCGGAGGTACAGATTGCGATTCTCACAGAGCGCATAAATCACTTGAATGAGCACCTTAAAATGCACAAGAAAGACCATCACTCCAGAAGAGGTCTTCTTATGTTGGTAGGTCAGAGAAGATCACTTCTCAACTACTTGACAAAGGTTGATATCGAGAGATACCGTGCTATTATTGAGAAATTGGGTCTCAGAAAGTAATACGGCAAATAAGGCGGGATGCCTTGCGGTAGAAGCAGGGGTTCCGCCTTTTTACAGTAAATCGGAGAAATTTTTGGGCAGCGCAGTAGAACGTAGATTGTACGTTAAACTTTTTGACAGTTTAGCGCAGAATCTACAAGCTACCGCCTGTCCCGTATTTTGAAAGGAGAAAAAATATGTTTAAAACCTATTCAATGATGTTGGCAGGCAGACCGCTGACAATCGAAACAGGCAAAATGGCACTTCTTGCCAATGGAGCAGTTCTTGTACGCTACGGAGATACAGTGGTTATCTCGACTGCAACAGCTTCAAAAGCACCAAGAGACGGTATTGATTTCTTCCCTCTCAGTGTTGATTATGAGGAGAAGCTCTACGCAGTAGGTAAAATCCCCGGAGGATTTATTAAAAGAGAAGGCAAGCCCTCAGAGAAAGCAATTCTTACGTCAAGAGTTATTGACAGACCTATACGTCCATTGTTCCCTAAGGATTTGAGAAACGACGTAGTTATCGTTAACACGGTTCTTTCTGTTGAGCAGGATAACTCGCCTGAAATAGCGGCTATGATAGGTACTTCCGCAGCACTTTGTATTTCTGACATTCCTTTCAACGGACCTATCGGCGGTATCGTAATGGGACTCGTTGACGGCGAGGTTGTTATTAACCCCACAGAAGCACAAAGAGCAAAGAGCGATATGTACGTTACGCTCGCCGGCACAAAGGACAAGATTACTATGATTGAGGCGGGCGCTAAAGAAGTTCCCGACGACGTAATGCTTGGTGCTATCATCAAGGGTCACGGTACAATCAAGAAGATTTGCGACTTTATTAACGAAATTGCAGCAGAAGTTGGCAAACCGAAGTTTGCTTATGAGTCATGCGAAGTACCTCACGATCTTTATGAAGACGTTGAGAAAATAGCTCTTGCAGATATGCGTGAAGCAGTTCTTGCTACAGATAAGACTGTACGCGATAACAACATTGATGCTTTGACTGCAAAAGTTAAAGAAGCTTTGGCTGATAAATATGAAGATTGTGATGCTAAAATAGGCGAGGCAATGTACAAGCTTGAGAAGAGCGTTGTAAGAAATTACCTCTTGAAGGAGCATAAACGTGTAGACGGCAGAGGACTTGAGGAAATTCGTCCTCTCAGCGCTGAAGTTGATATACTCCCCAGAACGCATGGTTCGGGTCTCTTCAGAAGAGGTCAAACTCAGGTATTGACTATCGCAACTTTAGGACCCATGTCAGAAATACAGATGCTTGACGGTATAGACACAGAGGAAACTAAGAGATATATGCATCATTACAACTTCCCTTCATACAGTGTTGGTGAAGCAAGAACATCAAGAGGCCCCGGCAGACGTGAAATCGGTCACGGTGCTTTGGCAGAGAGAGCGTTGGAGCCTGTAATTCCTTCAGAAGAAGAATTCCCTTATGCGCTCAGACTTGTATCTGAAGTTTTGATGTCAAACGGTTCTACGTCACAGGGTAGTGTCTGTGGTTCTACGTTAGCACTTATGGCAGCAGGTGTACCGATAAAACGCCCCGTTGCAGGTATTTCTGCAGGTCTCGTAACGAATCCTGATGATGAAAATGATTTCATCACATTTATGGATATACAAGGCATCGAAGACTTCTTCGGTGATATGGACTTTAAGGTAGCAGGTACAGAGAAGGGTATCACAGCTATCCAGGTTGATATTAAAGTAACCGGTCTTTCTTATGAGGTTATACGCCAAGCGTTTGAACTCACAAAGAAGGGTAGAATGCAAATCATAAACGATATAATTCTTCCTTGCATAGAGAAACCCAGAGATACAGTATCTAAGTATGCACCTAAGATGTTCCAGATGAAGATTGATCCCGATAAGATTCGTGAAGTTATCGGTACAGGCGGTAAAGTTATCAACCGCATCATCCAGGAAACAAACGTTAAGATTGATATCAATGATGACGGTACAATTTACATTGCAACGGTTGATGCAGACAATGCTGAAAAAGCAATGAAGATTATCAACGGTATCGTTGGTGAACTCGAGGTTGGATCAGTATTTGAAGGAAAAGTTACAAGAACACTTCAGTTCGGTGCTTTTGTTGAGTTCCTGCCTGGCAAAGAAGGCCTCGTGCATATTTCAAAGCTCGCTCCTCACAGAGTCGAAAAAGTTGAGGACGTAGTTAACGTTGGCGACACAGTCACAGTTAAATTCATCGGACTTGACAAACAAGGCAGAATCGACCTTTCTATCAAAGACGTTTGATAAATAAGACAGTAATTTATAAAAAGCTCCTTGCTAAAAACAGCAGGGAGCTTTTTTGTGTCGATTTTAAGAAAAAGCACAGGTCATTGACTTTTATAACGCCATGTGCGACAATACAAAAAAATCACAGGAGATACAATAATGAAAAAAAGCGCATTATGTAAGAAATTCACGTCTTTATTTATGACAGCTATAATATTGATGACAATGTTTGGCTACGGAAATTTTTCGTCCGCCGCGCAGTATGAGGTGGTAAAAGACGGACTCGTGGCTTGGTATGACGCCGAGAAAAACACGAGAGACGGACATGATGAAAATTCTCTCGTGTGGGAAGATTTGGCAGGCAATAACGACGTTGAAGTAACAAAAAATGCTAACAGCTACTTCACGGCAGATGCATTTAGAACAAAGAATGAAGAATATAAATTCCCGGAAGAAATTCTCAACACCATAAACGGAGAAGAATTTACGGTAGAGGCAGAATTCGGCAAAATTGAGGTGCTCGGCACAGATTTTGCTACGCTAATAAACTCAAAAGGAAATGATAACTTTGCATTTTTTATAAGAAAAAGCGGAGATTACCTTGAGCTTAAAACAGCAACCAATGATCGCCCCAAGGTTATAGGCGGAGTGGATGCAGTCGAGAATTCAACAATAACAATCACATTTAAAGCAAACGGCATGTGCATCATGTATGTTGACGGCATCTCTATGTGCGAGACAGAAGTAAAAGAAACGTGCAAAGCAGCGGGATACATTTTCTTCGGCCATGCACAGACGTCAAAAAATCACGATACAGAATTCAAATCAATGCGCTTCTATAACAGAGCCCTTACAAAGAGCGAAGTAGAAAATAATGCCAAATACAACGGCACTTTTAACGAAAAATACGTTCCCGACACGTCACTTGCAGAGTTTGCGCAGCCGTCTACTAAAATTGTAGGCGATATGATGTTGTCGGCAATTGTAGAAAATAAAGCATCGCTTGACGCTATAAAAAATAACGCAGATAAATTTATGCCCGCGAACGTAATTGTTTACGTAAACAGCAAGCTTGAGCTCACAGACAAAGACGGTAAAAACGTTTACGGTAGTATAAATGATGTTTTTGAAGCACTTAACAGCAAAGCAACACCAACTTTTTACATAAAAGACACAAGCACGGCAGAAGCACTGAGCGATTATTTGAAACAAACCGGAATAATTGACGTGAATGTGATGAGCTCCGACCCGGCTGTTGTTAAGGAAATAAGGACAAAAAATACTGCAATAAGAGGTGCTATAGATTACACAAATGCAGGAGCGGACATTAAAGATACAAAAAAACTGCTTGAAATAAGAAAAGAAACGAATGCAAACAAAGCGAAAATTGTAATGCTTGCAGAAGAAGATATAACAAGAGACATTGTAACGTATCTTACAGACAGACAAATGACAGTGTGGATAAAAGGAAAGGCAGAGAAAACAAATGACGTTTCCGCTTTGACAATGGCAATTTCAGGCGCACACGGCATAGTGACAAACGATCCGGCCAACGTTTATGATATATTGACTAAATACTTCACGAAAACGTCAATAACGCGTTCGATACAGATTATAGGGCATAGAGGCGTTCCCAGTCTGAAACCCGAAAATACACTTGAAGGTGCGATAGAAGCATACAATCAAGGCGCAGATATGATAGAAATAGACATCTATCTTACAACAGACGGCGTTATAGTAATTAACCACGATGCAGTAACATCACATTACAATAAAACGTTGGAAGTAGAAAAATGCACGTATGAGCAGCTCAAAGCACTGACAAATAATAAAGACAACAATATTCACATGCCTACACTTGAAGATTATATAAAAGAATTCAAGGGTAAAGATATTATGATTGTAATAGAAATAAAAAGCAACAAGGCTGCAATAATAGAACCGCTTAAAGAATTGATAGAAAAATATGATTTTTATGACCAAAGCTATGTAATAACGTTTGAACACACAAACCAACTGGGATACATGCAGAAAAAGTATCCCGAAATGCCGGTGGGTTGCCTCGTGGGAGTCCCGTATACAGGCTCAAATATGCTTCCGGAAATTGTAAAAAAAGTAGGAAAATATGACTCCGGATATAATCCGTCATACTCAGGATACGGAGCGGCATATATAAGAGGCTCGCTTTTCCGCGGCATAACGACAAGACCATGGACAGTAAACAGCAAGAGTGCGTTGTATGACTGTATTTCGAATGGTCATGCAGCCATCACGACTGATTACTGTCAGTGGACAGGAGATATGATAGAAAAAATATCATTTAATGATATTAATACTGCAAAATGCTACGTAGGAAGCGAAGTAAAGCTTTCTGTTAACCAAAAGACACACAAAAGAGAAGTAAGCACATTAGATAAGCACGTTGTGTATAAAATAATAAGCGGAGCAGAATACGCTACTCTTGATAAAGGCACTTTAAAATTTAATGGTGCAGGAGAAGTTGTTGTGCTTGCGGAATACTCTCAGATACTTGACGGCGTGTACACATTTTACACAGAACCGCTAAAAATAACAGTGTATTCCGATGCGGCAGAAGCAGAAAAAAATTCTACACAAGAGCCGACAAAGAAAAATACTGACGGCAATACAATGAAGTATGTTATTATCGCAGCAAGTGCCGTAGCCGGCGTTGCAATAATTGTTGCGGTTGTGCTTATAATCATAAAAAACAAAAATAAAACAAACAAGGAAGGTATGGACAATGATAAAACCGTATAATTTCAGTTTAGATTATGGAAAACTCAAAGGTGATGCAAGATACCGCGTCACATCGTTAAAAAATCCGCGTATAAGTTGGTCTGTGCTCACAGACGGCAATTCCGGCAGCATACAGACATCATATAACATAAAATTCACATCATGTACAGAAGTTTTATGGGACTCCGGCTGGGTGGAGAGTGGAGAGCAAAGCGTGGTTTACGCAGGCAAGCCACTGCCGATAGGACAAAAAATCGAGTTTGAATTAATAATTAAAGACGATAAAGGAAACGAAAGCCAATCGGGAAAAGACTTCTTCTATATGGGACAAGTTGATAATTGGGAAGCTAAGTGGATAGCAGCGGCAGAGGATGTAAAAAGAAAATCCCCGAGCTTTAACAAAACGTTTAACATAGACAAAAAACCCGAAGATGCTTATCTTCTCGTTTGCGGCATAGGTTATCATAAAGTAAATATAAACGGCAAATGCATAGATGAATCGTTAATGGATCCTGCATACGCAGACTATTCAAAAACGTGCTACTACGTTCTTATGCCGGAGCTTGCGGGCATGCTTGAGCAAGGTGAAAATACAATTACCTGTGCTATAGGAGAAGGATGGAGACGACTCGACAGTGATTTTATATCTATGGCAACAGGCTACCGCCAAGTACCGTTTTCAGGCACGCCGCAACTTACAGCGCAGCTTTACGTCAAAACAGACGGCGAGTGGAGCAAGTGCGTTTCGACTGACGAAACGTGGACGTACTCATACGGGCCGCTCGTTTCGCACAACTTGTATGACGGAGACGTATATGATGCGAGAATATCGGCAGAAGAAGAAAAAGCAGTAAAAACAACAGAAGCGCCGGGAGGCAAAATGGTTGTGCAGTCATTGGAGCCGATACGCCCGAAAGAAACGTATAAGCCACTTACTATAAACGCGATTAGGCCTGATACGTATATAATAGATTTCGGCCAAAATATGGCAGGATATATTTCACTTAAAATGCACGCAGACATGGTTGCAGGGCAGGAAATAGAAATAAAGTACGCAGAGCTTTTGAAAGAAGACGGAGACTTATTCACGGAGCCTTTGAGAGAAGCTAAGTGTACGGACTTGTATATATGCTCAGGAAACGAGACATACGACACGAAGTGGGAACCCGGTTTTACATACCACGGATTTAGATATGTTAAAGTAAGCGGGTACTCAGGCATACTTACACAAGAGAGCATAACAGCCATAGCCTTTTATACAGACATAGAAAAAGAAAATTCATTCTTCAAGTGCGGCAATCCGCTTGTTAATGCTATTCACCATAACGTTGTTATGTGCGAGAAATCAAATCTCCACAGCATATTGAGCGACTGCCCACAGCGTAATGAGCGAATGGCGTGGATGAATGATGCCACAGTACGTTTCGAAGAAACACCGTATAACTTTGATATAGGAAGACTTTTCCCGAAAGTAGTGCGTGACATAATAGATGCACAGACAGAAGACGGCATGATAGGTGATACCGCACCGTACATAGTAGGCGGCCGTCCGGCCGACCCGGTGTGCTCATCTTTCCTTGTTGCGGGGCTTAGCGCACTGATGCATACAGGCAATACACAGATAATCAGCGAAGCATTTGATAAATTCAAGGCGTGGGAAGATTATTTGCTGTCGCGCAGTGATGATTATATAGTAAATTACAGTTATTACGGAGACTGGGCTTCGCCGGCAGCCTGCTGCATAAACGAAGAAGATGCCAAGTCAGCGATAACTCCCGGCATACTCATGTCAACGGGATATTCATATTACAACTGCAAACAATTGGCATATTTTGCTTCGATTTTAGGTAAAAAGGCAGAAGAAGCCCACTACAGCGCAGTTGCTGATAAGATACGCGATGCGTTCCTCGATAAGTGGTTTGATACGAAAACAGGCAAGGTAGCCACAGGTTCTCAGGCTTGTCAGACGTTCCCATTATGGTTAGGAATTATTCCCGAAGAACACAAACAAAAAGCAGTACAAGTGCTTCGCGAAGATTTGTTGAAAAACGGCTATAAATTGACAACAGGAAATTTGTGCTCGCGCTATATTTTCGACGTGCTCACACAAAACGGATGTGTGGATGATGCGTGGGAAATAATAACGGGCGATGAATATCCATCACTGGGATATATGATTCAAAACGAAGCAACCACCGTATGGGAACGATTCGAGCTCAAAAAGAACCCAAGCATGAATTCACATAACCACCCCATGTACGGAGCTGTTGATTATTGGCTCTATGCTTACGTATGCGGCATAAAACCGACCTCGCCGGGATGGAAAACGTTTGAAGTGAAACCGTATCTCCCAAAGAAACTGTTATCAGCCCACGCGCAAGTAGAAACGCCTTATGGCAACATAACAGTAAAATGGCTCAAACAATATGGCAAAACGCAGCTTTATGTAACCGTTCCTTTCGG
>JAGAQK010000151.1 GCA_017622825.1 Clostridia bacterium
GAACAAACAGTTAATATGTTATTTGATGAATTTCTTCAAATAAAAAGTCAATTTTCATTTGAATGTAGAAAAAATATGCTATAAGTGAGATTTGTTCCACGCCTAACAATGGTTCGTTTGAATTTATGGAGATAATGAACGTATCAGATACAGCTGTAAACGTTAACCAGTATTCACTTTATAGATTTTCTGCATCTAACGGTGGCAAATATGAGTTTTCTGCATACTATAAATTACTTGGTTTAGTATCGCCTACAGGGTCAGATTCGTCTCTTGATAATTTGGATAAATTGAATCTTTCTTCATATAATGTAAATATTGACCCCGGTAAACTTGCAGTTCTTTGGTTTGTAACGTATGAAGACAGAGCTCTTACAGTAGATGATTTTAAAGCGTATTGGACAGAGCAGGGATGTGATATGACTGATGTTACTGTAATTCCTGTTGCTATATACAGCGGAACTACTAATGTACACGCTGCTACTAATGTAAATACAGGAGCAGGCAAGGGATATCTTGCTGATTATAAAGTTGCATCTGCATATTCACTTATAAAAAATACAGCATTAAATACAAGACTTGAAAATGGTACGACACTTAAGAATTTTGAAGCAACTAAAGATGTACCATTAGCTTATAATTCTGTTGCAGAGCTTCAAAACAGAGCAGATAGCATTGCTCTCCATTATGTTTCAACAACTGCTGAAGTGGGATCTTCAAGAAATTTCTGTAACTTTGTAGACAATGATAATTTCCTTGAAAAAGCAAAACCAAGTGTACAAAAATACATGATTGATTATACACATATTTATTCAGCAACTACATATCCGGCGCAGGTGACCGGCTCTAACTCAAGTGATGGAATACCGTCTGCCGTTAAAGCATACTGTAACTATTCGTCCGACACTATTACTGCCATAAATATCGGCGTTGATTGCGGATTAAAGAAAACACAACCTACACCCGGTACAAAATGGTTCAGCCAATTCCCTGAACTTGATCTGGTCAGTACAACTGTTAATGATGAGGGCGTAGTAACATTCAATGGCTCTTTCAAGTACAATGAGTATAAAAAAGCCGGCTTTGTTATTAAGATACTTCACACAGAGAGCGGAGAGGTTATTGCAAAGAAAGCAGTGACTACAACTACCTTTACAAAGACAAAGGACGGATATACGTATTCTATAGATGTAAGCGGTCTTCCGGTAAAAGATGGTACAGTTGTTCTCAATGTAGTTCCTTATGCTTTATCGATAGGAACAGGTGAACGTGTAAATGGTGTTCGTGAAGAAATTAAATGCCCGATTGTATCGGCAACAATAGGTGGTAAATCAATCGAAGGGTTAAGAGTTACTTATCTTATTAATGAAAACAATGGACCGATTCAAGATGTTACAGGTATTAAAGAAGCAGTTAAGTTACTTGCAAACGATATTGAATATTATACAGGTGTCGAAGTAAAAATTGACATATATAATCCAAGAGCAGATTATCCTCAAATTGTGATTGCAAGCTCAGGCACAGGATCGGGTGGAGATGCGTTTGTTCCTGCAGGCAAGAAAGTCAATACGAATCAGTATGGACTTTTCTATAGTTCAGGTGACATTTTTGCAATAGGTGGTAGTGCAATTGCTGCCGAATATTCATCTCAGCAGATTGCCAAAGCACTTGCAAGTGCTACAGGAGCTGTGGAGCTTAAACAATTATGTTCCGATACCATTAAGAATTTCAGTACAGTGAACAATAAGCTTTCTTTGACTGATGGTGCAACCTATAGATTTATGACTCAAAATGTTGAGAGATTGGAAATAAATACAAATACTGCAAGATTAAGTAATTTTATTGAGTCTTTGCGTTATTACAGTCCTGATGTTATAGGATTCCAAGAGTATTGTTCGCAATTCACAGCATTGCTTACTCCTAAGATTAAAGCTGAAGGATATACAGTTTTAGGAAATGAACTTTCAGGTAGCAGACAAAACTATACACCTTTAGCTTACAAGACATCCAGATTTACGTGTGTTGACAAAGGTTGGTTTGTTCTTTCAGGTGAGACCAACTATCCGGGACATAACGTTACATGGGCTGTTCTTAAAGATAAAGTTACAGGAGAAATTTTTGCTATAAGCACAACACACTTCTATCACAAATCTGACAGAAACATTGCAAATCCTGTTCGTGCAATCAATGCACAAGAAATGGTAGACTTTACAAAGAGAATAGTCAATAAGTACGGTTGTGAAGTAATCAACGTTGGTGATTTCAATACATATTCGATTGATGATGGGTATTCAGTATTCCTTAATTCAGGTATAATTGTTGATTCACGTTACAATGCTATAAGAGGTTATTCTCCGGAACGTTCGTCGCATTACAACGGTACTTCCGCTCCTCGTCCGGGCTCAGAAATATACGGAATTGACTTGTTCTTGATGACAAAAAATATAACAGTATTACGTAACAGAATGCCGATGAATAAGACTACTTCAGAAGCTGCTGACCACTATCCTGTATGCATTGACGTTTCGTTTCCGTAATATTTAATGGAAATATAAAGTTCAAAAAATATTAAAAGCGGGCTGCAAAAACAGCCCGCTTGATTTTTATTTATTAATTAATGATTCTTTATCATTAAGCTTTCTCTAAAGCCAATGTTTTTGTTGTCGTGTCACATACTTCGCTAGGTCCAAAGTATTGGATAGCACCGGGATAAACGTAACATGTCTTAACAGCCCATTTCTCTCTGTTTGCTTCAAAGAACTTGAACGGTTTGCCGTCAAGCTCAACAAGAGCTTTGCGGATAACGGGTTTGTCATGACCGTGACGTCTTTCGATGTTCATCATCTTTGTGATAGGCATGCCGCCTGCAACCCATTCTTCAGCAGGTTTGCTCAAATTAGATACTTTAGAAAGATATCCGTTGAAACCGTATTGGATAAGCATAAATGCATTGTAACCTAATGAATAACAGTAGTCAGCATCAAAGTTTGAAGGGAATGCACAACGTCCCTCGTATCCCAAGAAGTGGTGAATAGGGGAGAACTTTCCTTTGTATGTGCCGGCAGCTTTACGTGCAGCCAAATTCTCTTTAACCATTTCAGAGAAAAGTTTCTCAGACTCAATCAAAGAAACCTGTACGTTACCGTGGGGGTCACGATCCAAGAAGAGCTGTTGCTGAATAGCCTGGGGCAAAATCTCAAATACAGCCATAGACTCGGCTGTCAAACCGGCTTTAATGAAAGCGTATTTTTCATTCCAAGAAGGAAGTTCGTTGAAAGCATCAGCTTTTTTGCCTGCCAAAAGCTCGTTGATTTCTGCAATAAGAACAGAGAACTCAGGAACGAACTCAACAATACCCTCGGGGATAATAGCAACACCGAAGTTTCCTGCGCTTTCAGCGCGTGCAGCAACTGAATCAGCAATGTAATCAGTAATTTGTGCTAAAGACATCTTTTTGGCAGCAACTTCTTCACCGATAAGACAGATGTTAGGCTGTGTTTGAAGAGCAGTCTCTAAAGCAACGTGTGAAGCAGAACGACCCATAACTTTAACAAAGTGCCAATATTTCTTAGCTGAGTTAGCGTCACGCTCAATGTTACCAACGATTTCACTGTACGTTTTTGTGGCAGTGTCAAAACCGAAAGAACATTCAATATCTTCGTTCTTTAAGTCGCCGTCTATTGTCTTAGGACAACCGATAACTTGAACAC
Source organism: Clostridia bacterium (assembly GCA_017622825.1). GTDB lineage: Bacteria > Bacillota > Clostridia > UBA1212 > UBA1255 > Egerieisoma. The sequence continues at coordinate 3,711 of JAGAQK010000151.1, forward strand.
CGCTGTTGTGAGCAGCAAAATATTCAGCAAGAACTGCAGCGTTTGTGTTAGAGTCATCACCGCCGATGATTACGATGGCAGTAATGCCGTGCTTTTTACAAACGTCAGCAACTACAGCAAATTGCTCCTCAGTTTCAAGCTTTGTACGGCCTGAACCGATAATATCAAAACCACCTGTGTTACGGTATTGATTAATATACTCATCGTCAAAAATAATGTAGCTGTCTTCTAAAAGACCGCTCGGACCGCCTTTGAAGCCATAAAGAACATTGTCTTTGTCTGTAGCTTTCAAAGCATCGTAAAGACCGCAAATAACGTTGTGTCCGCCGGGAGCTTGTCCGCCTGAAAGAATAACACCTACAACCTGCTTTTTAGCTTCGGAAGTGTTGCTTCCTTTTTGGAAAGTAATCTCATTTTTACCGTAAGTATTAGGGAAAAGAGCTTTGATCTTTTCTTGGTCATCCACACTCTGAGTGGGAGCACCATTTTTTACACATATTTCAGAAATGCCATTTCTTAACATACCGGGCAATTTGGGCTGGTATTGGTATCTGGCTTTTTGAAGGGAAGATACGTTCATTCTTTAAACACTCCTTAAAGTTCATAGTTAAATAAATTCACCGCTGAATTATACTTCATTTTTGTAAAAAGGTAAATAGTAGGTAGTCAAGAACTAATGAAATTTTTTATGAACGGCATAAGAAACAGTTAA
>JAGAQK010000152.1 GCA_017622825.1 Clostridia bacterium
CCTCATATCCGGCATCAGCAATGTCAAGTGCTGTTTGGATACCAGCAATACCACCACCTATTATAAGTGCTCTCTTTGTTACCGCACTCTCGCCTGCTGTCAATGGCGTGTTAAGGTGAAGCTTTGCAATTGCCGCTTTAGCCAAAATTATGGCTTTCTCCGTACCCTCGTCCTTGTCTTTGTGAATCCACGAACACTGTTCACGAATGTTTGCAATTTCTACCATGTAAGGATTGAGGCCCGCTGCTTGTGCAGTTTTACGGAACGTTGCCTCGTGCATACGAGGAGAGCAAGAACATACGACAATTCCCGTAAGGCCGTATTCTTTTATAGCTTGCTTTATCTTGAGCTGTCCTGCCTCAGAACACATATATTGATAATCTGTGGAAACAACAACGCCGGGCTCATTTGCAACAGCCTGTGCTACTCTTTCTACATCTACGGTGCCTGCAATGTTACTGCCACACCAACAAACAAATACTCCGATTTTTTGCAATTTATTCACTTCCAATCTTTATCTGTTTACTTACTGTATTTTCTGAATGCACTTACAATTGCCTGCTGTGGCATATTGTCATCCAATTTTTCCGGAACGGCATTCGCCTTGAGATGGTTCTCTCCCTGCTGTCTTATAACGCAAACACGAACTGCTTCTATAAGCTTTGCAGGCTCTACACTTCTCGGACATCTTTCTATACAAGCAAAGCATGAAAGACAAGTCCAGATTGATTTAGATTCCATCAGTTTCTTTATTTGTCCCTTTTCTACCATAGAAACAAATTGGTGAGGATGATATTCCATATCATCATATGAGGGACATGTACCGGAACATTTACCGCATTTCATACATTTTTTTGTATTAACTCCGCTGATTCTTATCACACGCTCCGCAAGTTCTTTCTCGTTTACTGTCACAAATATCCCTCCTTATTTTAAACCGAGTGCTTCGGCAAGTAATTCTGTAAAGTAACAAATCGCCGGCTTATTCTCTATTGTGCTGTTTGTTTCCAAATTATACAGACAAAGAGGACATGCTGTTATAACTGTGTCAGCACCTTTTGCCATAGCTTCTTCAAGAATCATATTTGCACGCTTTTGCGGTATTGACTTATCTTCTAACGCAACATATCCGCCGCAGCACTCATTGCGATATCCCGTAATAACAGGTGTTGCACCTATTGCTTTGATAAAATCCTCAAGTATTGTCGGATTTTCCGGATTGTCAAACTGCATAACCTTAGCAGGTCTTAATAACAAGCATCCGTAATACGCTGCAATCTTTCTTCCTTTAAGCGGATTCTTTACTGCTGCCTTAATATTGTCAAATCCTACTGTATCTCTCAACATTTCAAGATAGTGAACTACGTTTGTCTCTCCTACATAATCTGTATCAAGTTTTAGATAGTTGTTTACCTTCATGCGGATGTCGTCGTTTGTAAGCATGTCGTTATTGACTCTCTTAATAACATGATGACATGCCGAACAAAGTGTAAGCAGATCTCTTCCCTCTTTCTTTGCACTGTCAAGTGCACGTACCGCAGATAACTTTGTGGCAATCTCATCAAGAGCTAAGGGATATACGGCACCGCAACATTGCCAATCTTCTATTTCTTCAAGAGTAACGCCGAGAGCTTCGGCTGAAGCTCTCGCGTATTTATCTAACTCTTTTGCTTTTGTTTTTAATGTACATCCTGGATAATAACTGTAAGTCATATTCATTTTCCTTTCAGTTTTTATTTTTATACCATTTGCTCCGGCTTGAACACTTCGTCAAATTTCTCTGCTGTGAGGAAGCCAAGCGCTACACACGCTTCTTTTAAAGAAATATTTTCTTTATATGCCTTTTTTGCTGTTTTTGCTGCGTTATCGTATCCAATATAAGGATTCAATGCTGTTACAAGCATGAGAGAATTGTAAAGATTATGCTTCATTTTTTCTCTGTTAGCTATAATGCCCGTAACGCAATTATCGTTGAAAGAGCGAATTCCGTCTGCCAAAAGGCGAACTGACTGCAGGAAGTTGTAAATGAGCACCGGCATAAATACATTGAGTTCAAAGTTACCCTGTGATGCTGCCATACCTACTGCTACGTCGTTTGCTATAACCTGTACTGCAACCATTGTCATAGATTCGCACTGTGTGGGGTTTACTTTTCCCGGCATAATTGAGCTACCGGGTTCGTTCTCAGGAATGAAAATCTCTCCGAGGCCGCATCTCGGGCCGCTTGCAAGCCAACGAACATCGTTTGCAATCTTCATAAGGTCTGCAGCCAAAGCTTTCAATGCTCCGTGTGCAAACACGAGCTCATCTTTAGAAGTAAGTGCATGGAATTTATTCTCCGCTGTTTCAAATTTCTTGCCTGTAAGATCAGAAACTACTTTTGCTACCTCTGCTCCGAATGTCTTTGGAGCATTAAGTCCTGTACCTACTGCCGTACCGCCAAGTGCAAGTTCTTTGAGTCCCGGGAGTGCTGCTTCAAGCATTCCTTTTGTCTTTTCTATCATATTTCTCCAACCGCTGATTTCCTGTGAAAACTTAACAGGTGTAGCATCCTGAAGATGTGTACGTCCGCTTTTTACTATGTCGTCATTTTCTGCTTCCAGGCGCTTGAGAGTTGCAATAAACGTATCCATTGCAGGGAAAAGCTTGTCCTCAATTCCTATAACTGCAGCTATGTGCATTGCTGTGGGGAACGTATCATTTGAGCTTTGTGACATATTGATATGGTCGTTTGGATGCAAAAGCTTTTTGCCCGCAATCTCATTGCCTCTGTTTGCAATAACTTCGTTTGCATTCATATTTGACTGCGTACCGCTACCGGTCTGCCATACTACCAACGGGAAGTGATCATTGAGTTCACCTGCTATTACTTCATCACAAGCTTTGCATATAGTATTCTTCTTTTCTTCGTCCATTTTGCCGAGATTGAAGTTTGCAATTGCTGCTGCTTTTTTAAGTATACCGAAAGCATGGGTAATTTCGCGTGGCATTATCTCGCCACCTATTTTGAAGTTTTGGAAACTTCTCTGTGTCTGTGCAGCCCAGTAGCGGTCTGCAGGCACTTGCATCTCACCCATTGAATCGCGTTCTATACGATATTCCATTTCTATTCCTCCAAAACACTATTATTAAAAATTATATATTAGAACTCAAGCTTTGCGATAAGATCTTTGAGTACATTACCGCTCTTATGCATAAGCTCTACTTCACTGCTTAAAAGTGTAGGTGTAACACAACCTTTTACACCGTCAATTCCCAAAACAACCAAGTGGCTGATACAAACGTCCCTAAGTCCGTATTCACCGTGCATCATTGATGATACTGTCATAATGTAATCTTTTCCTGTGAAAAGTGACTCAATGATACTGCATACAGAAACAGATACAGCATAGTATGTTGCTTGTTTGTTTTTAATGATTTCTCCGCCTGACGTTCTTACATAGTCAATTACTTCGTCGTAATTCGGAGGTGTTACTATGTTTTTACCTGTGTATTTAATTCCTTTACAATAATCTTCTATACCGATAGCGGCAATTTTTGCCAATGACCATGGAATGAAAGAAGAATCACCGTGCTCACCCATCACGTATGCGTGAATGTTCTTTTGACATACGCCAAAGTGGTCTGAGAGGTAATAACGAAGACGTGCTGTATCGAGGATTGTTCCCGAACCGATAATCTTGTTCTCCGGCAATCCCGAATACTTCATGAATGCGTACGTCATGATGTCAACAGGATTACTAACAATAATGTATAATGCGTTAGGTGCATATTTTGCAATTTCAGGTGCTATAGTTTTCATGATGTTCACGTTTGTCTGGGCAAGGTCAAGTCTTGTCTGTCCCGGTTTTCTGGGAAGACCTGACGAAATTACAACCACGTCTGAATCCTTAGCGTCCTCATAAGTTCCTGAATATATTGTAACGGGGCAGCAGAACGGTGTTCCCTGCTGAATATCCATTGCTTCTCCTTCTGCTTTGTCATGGTTAATATCGATGAGTACGATTTCTGAAGCTATACCTTTTACTGTCATAGTATATGCGATTGTTGAACCAACACTTCCTGCTCCGATAATTGTTACCTTATTGCTCATATGCAATCCTCTTTTCTGTAAAAATTGTTTTATTATTTGCGCCTACGCACACGGACTTATTATCCCACATACGTTGTAAATTGTCAAATACAACTGTGGTAAATTTGTGTAGATTTTTTACACATCATTATGTATAATATTTTATATCTTTACTGAGAATTTACACATCAAGTGATGCATTATTTGTTTAGGAGGATTTTTATGAAGAAAGTAATATATATCTCATTTATTGTCATTCTCGTTTTATCTTTATGCCCTATCATGTCATACGCTACGTTTGATAGTGACGTATGGGCAGACAGCGATGCTGTTCTTGAGAAATACAATCAAACAAAGTATTCAACAAGTTATCAAGAAGAAGACGATATCCCCTGCCAAACATTTTGGCTGTCAGATGAAGAAGCTTACATTGCTCAAAGAATAGATCTTAAAGAACCTGCCGACATTATCTCATTCGGCTGCGGCGGTACCGGCAAGCTTACGATTTCCGTATACGAATACGATAATTGCGTTGCCGATTCCGTAGAAAATGCGGCCATCGACACAAAAGAAGTTGACGTGAAGCATTCCGGTTGGAGAACGTGCATTGAATTAAAAGAAACCATACCGGCGGGCTCTTACGTCATCAAGTTGACAACCACGACACCTGCACAATTTTGGATTGCCGTCTCGCCGTATCTTGAAGAAATGAAGCCGGAAACAAACGAAATTGAATATGACACTGAGATTGACAGTGCAGCCGATGTTATAAGCTGTTCCGTTTCGTTCAGCACGTACCTTTCAAAGAATGCTAAACTAATGTTCCTCGAAAATACTACGTTTACGGCCGGCGAGGATGTTACTGTTTCCGCTTCCGGTTCTGAAAAAGACTGGGTTGGACTTTATAAAAAGGGCGAAAATCCTGATGCCGAGAATGGCGGCGTTGCTTCAATTTATTGGGCATACGTTTCAGATTTCAAGGGTGGTTCACTTGCACTTAATAACGCAAGCAATAATTTAAGTGCTCGCCCCGACGGTGCTGATTTTGCAAACGGATTGCCTGTCGGCGAATACACAATCAATCTTTTTGCCGAGGACAGTTACAACGTTATCAAATCCATAGACATTACCGTTTCTGCCAAAACTCCCGCGCCCACAAAGTCTCCTGCTACGGAAACTCCGAGCGCGTCAGCAACTCCCACAGCAACTTCCGCCGGGAATACAAATTCGTATGCCTCCGACAATGTTGCTGATAAAAACGCCTCCGGCGACAGTTCAAACATCGGTTTGATTGCATCAATAATTGCTGTTTCTGTTGCCGTTATCGTATTGGTTGCCGCAATAGTTTTTGCAGTAAAGAAAAGTAAAAAAGATTGATAAATTTTAATCTTTTTCTTCCTCTGTAGTCGTATCTAAAGCAGAAAGGTAATCAGCGATTACGCTTGCCATTACTTCTTCATTCACATCTGTAAGAGTAAGATTGTTGTCCTTAACGTATTTATCTATCTTCGCATCGTAAGTAGTGTTTTTAAGTTGTACTTCAACCTCATCTGTTACAGATTTTATCGTTGTTGTATCAAGCGCAGTAATGCCTTCTGCTTTGTCATAAACGATCAAACCTTCAAGAACTACCATTATATACGCTGTATCTGTTTTAATTACTGTATAAGCACCTATTTCCGTTTGTTCAAAAGCCCAATCCTTTACCTCTTTAGGGAGCGAAACAGACGTCTTAACCAAATCAATTAATCCGTTATACGAATCAACTGTATCCGAATAACCCTTTGCCAACGCCTCGGCAGAATCGCCATTTTCGTACTTTGTTTTGAGCGTATTAACAAACCTCTCGATTTTAGCAACTTCTTCCTCTGAAAGAGTCTTGCCATCTTTATCAACAATAGACTTTGTGATTGTTCTTACTGTCACAACTCTGTACGCATCGGGATCCTTCTCATAATGAGCTCTTAATTCTTCCTCTGTAGGCTTAATATCTTCTATAATCTCTGCAGAATAATCTGAAACGAGCATTTGGTTAATGTAAACTTCCTTATAATCATTAACTTTCATTCCCATAAGTTGCATCATCAATTCATCTCTTGTGTCGACCCCGTAAGATTCTCCGTAATACATCAGCATAGAGTCAATTTGTCCATCAAGTTCGGTGAGCAATTCTTGTTTCTTCTCGTCGGAATATCCTTTCTCCGCCTCTATTGCCAAATCTTTTGTAGCAAAGAACTTCAGCATCAGATTAAGAGCCTCTCCTTTGGAATGTTCAAGATAAGTTTTGCCATCTTTATATTCCTTATTAAAAAGCTCTTTCAAAGCTTTATTGTATTCGCTTTTACTTTCTAATTTATTAATTTCTGTAAAATCATATTCTTGAAGAGCAATATTCATTGCCTGTGAAAAGAACTGTGAATAATAAGCTTTGTAAATTTCATTGTCCTTATATTTTGCTACAACCGTCTTGTCTGCCTCAGCATCTTTTACTTCCGGAGTTTCTGTTGCGCCCGCTGTTGCGCCCGCTGTCGCACCGGCTGTTCCCGAAGCCTGTGCCGACGAATCTGCTGTTGAAGAAGGCTCATCCTCAAACTCACCTGTAATTGTACGTTTTGCAAGCTTTTCAGTATAGGCCTTGTCATAACTCGAAATCTTATACTTTTCTTCATCTTTATGCGGTTTAACGTCCTTATCCACAGCATCCGAAACAGCTTTTTCGACATAAGCTTCCTTAACTCTTGTATTAAGATCCGTATCCGTCAAATCAAAAACCTTCGTACACATCATAATATGATATCCATAATCAGACTCTACTATTTCAATTTTATCAGAAGCCTCAGTCCGAGCAACGCCCCAAGCCTCAAATTCAGGCACAAATCCGGCACCATTATATACTGTGTAATATCCGTCGCTGTTAGGTTTACCTTCACTATCAACATCATCGGATTCTTTCATAATATCATCAAAAGTAATCTCACCTGCATTATATTTATCAACAAGCTCCTGTGCTTCTTTTAAAAGCTCTGCTTTATCATTATCATCGGCATCGTCTTCAAGTTTGAGAAGAGAATGTCTTACCTGTACTGTATTATACGTTTTCTTATTCGCTTCAAAAAATTCTTTTATTTCATCCTCAGAAACAACGGTCGTTTTTTTCAAATCCTCTTTATACTTTTCAACGCATCCTGACATTGTAAGAAAATCAACGTATTCATCATAATACATGCCAAATGCCACCTTAACAAATTCTTCTACACTCGATGTGCCGAATGATTGTCCGTAATACGTGCTCATCTGTTCAATGTATGATACCGTGTTATCTTCTATTTCTTTTCTTGCATTTTCATTCGGCCATGTATCTTTGCCGGACAAAACGTCGTATTCCATCATAAAAAGACGCGTTTCCTCTAAAGCATTTTCAAGAATAATGTCAAAGTGGGATTTGCCGTCTATTTTCGTCTCCTTAAGAGCCTCATAAAGTTCTTTGCCGTTTTTCTCGCCGTATTTCTCTGCCCAGTCTTCCTTTGCATATTCTTTATCCACTTCATTAAAAAAGTAATTAATAAAGACGCCATCAGGTATAACAACGCCGTTTACTTTTCCAACAAACTGCTCTTTTTTCTCATCTTTACATCCAACGAAAAAGCTCGCCATCATAATAGCCGCCAAAATCAACGCAAAAACTTTAATATACCTTTTCATAAATGCCTCCGTTATCACTCTGTAATAATTCTATACATATCCTTAGCGTCATCTTTTCTTACAGTCTCAGCAACGCTTAATATCTCAAACTTTGTTTTTCCTCCCGCAAAAGCTATTTCAACGATGTCTCCGGGTTTAACCGCAGCGCTCGCCTTTGCCGGTCTGCCGTTTATGGAAACCCTGCCGCCGTCACAAGCTTCGTTTGCCACAGTTCTCCTCTTAATAACTCTTGAAACCTTTAAAAACTTATCAATTCTCATCCTTTTTACCCTTTTTCTCTATAACCTTGTCCGTGTACTTTGCCAAAGCAGTCTCAGCATCCACATCAGAGTTATCAGCAAGTTTGCAAAGCGCATACAAAAGCTCTCCTATTTCCTCTTCGGTCGCCTTTTCAAACTCCTCTGCAGACGGAATGCTCTCGTCCTGTCCTGCTTTGCGTATTTTTTTGGCTACTTTTTGAGCTCTGAGCAATGCCGGAAATACTTTAGGGATGTCCTCTAAATCCTGCTGAAGAGACGAGAAACCTTTCTCTTTGAGCTTTCTTTTTTCCCAATTATCGAGAGCCTCGTTTGCATTTTCCACTTCGACGTTGCCGAATACGTGTGTGTGCCTAAAAAGCATTTTTCTCGCACATCTGTCAGTAACGTCTTCAAATTCAAACTTTCCTTCTTCTTTTGCAAGAATAGCATGAAAAATAACTTGCAAAAGCACGTCTCCCAATTCTTCACAGAGTTTTTCTGTACTGTCCTTTTTTATGGCATCCACTGCCTCATAAGCTTCTTCTATCATCGGTTTAATCAGCGTCTCGTGTGTCTGCTCTCTATCCCAAGGACATCCTTCCGGTGAACGCAAAAGCTCTATTATGTGATAAAGCTCTTCAAGAGAATATTTTTCTCCGTTTTTTTTACTTTCTATTTCTATCATAAAAGCACCCGTCAATCTTATTATTAAAAATTGTTGCAAAAAGCCACATACGTTGATTATAATACATTAAACGGCTTAGGGCAAATTTTTATTTTATTATAATAAAGGTGTGTAAACAAACTGTGTCAGATATATGGAACTTTATGGACAAAGCAATAGAATATGCCGATATTTCGGCAAAAAACAATCCCCACGACATACCCGTAGGGTGTGTTATTGTAAAAGACGATAAAATTCTTTCTTATGGTTTTAACACACGTGAAACAAGCAATAAAATTTCCGGTCACGCAGAAATACAGGCAA
>JAGAQK010000153.1 GCA_017622825.1 Clostridia bacterium
AAAAAGTCTTTTAATTGTTCTTCGTATATTTTCTTGTCATAATCTGACATTTCATAACCAAACATTTTAAAAATCTCCTGTTAAATAAATTATTCACCTATTATCATTACTTGAACTGTACGCTGTCTTGCTCTTGTCTGGTCAAAGTCAATAAAATGAATATGCCCGAACTCGCCAAGATCAAGCTCTCCGTCAATTAAAACAATAGTTTCACTTCTGCCAATTATTGAAGAACGCAAATGTGCATCAGTATTATGACAACCTCTTGCATCTTCATCATGCTCCTCAGCAAACTTCAAAGCTTTCGGTCCCGGATGCAGATAAATACCTTCATGCTTACATACAGGAATAATGTCATCCATAATATTTACAAGATCTTGTTGCAAAGTTTCAAGTCCTGTTATTGATTCATCAAAAGCACACTCTTGAGTAATAACACAGCAAGTGGTGTGGTGTGAATATACAACAACAATACCATTCTTTATACCGGAACGTTCTACCACTTCTCTGGTACCGGCTGTTACATCATGAAAAGAACACATTTTATCGTTTGATTGAACTTTAAACGCTTCTCTATATACCATTTTATATCGCTCCTTAAAAAATTATTGATTCATTTTCTTCAAATCATCAGCAGCCTGTCTTACAGCGCCAATCATTTCGTCAATCATAGCAATCGGGTCTGCAGCATTCATAATGCCAGAAGCTGCTCCTGCGGCCTCAGAACCTGCCATAATGAAGTCGTAAACCTGTTTGCCGTTTGTGATACCTGCTGCCTGTTCAACAAGAATGTTAGGGTCAATTTCTCTTATTGCCTGCATTACTTCCTTAACATAGCTCATATCACTAACACCACCACCCGAACCGCCGATAAGTTCTGTCGGCTCAGGATTGATTATATCAGGGTGAAGCTGAGCAATCGCCTTAGCTTCGGCAACTGTATCCGCACATGCAAAAACAAGAAAATCAATCTCATTTGCTCTGTCAATTGTAGCCTTGATTTGAGGTAAAGACATTGGTTTTTCACAATGGTTTACTACAACACCAACTGCTCCGGCTGCTTTTAAAGCTTCAGGTAAAACGTCTGCCATACCTCTACCGGGACGAAGTGTATCCATATAAGGTGCCAATACAATCAAGTTTTTTGTGTTTTGAACAACGTTTCTGATTTCAACTGCAGGACAAATAAAAAGCACGTCTATGTCATATTTCTCAGCAGCAGCATCAGCAGCTTTTGCATATTCTAAAACTTTATCGCCGTATATGTAATTCTTTGTACCGATTTCAAAATACGGTGTTCTGATTTTTCTTTTCATAATATTAACCGTCCTTAAGTAATAAATTATCTCTTAAGCTGAAGGTCATAATGAGGATCATATGCCTTCTCTTCTTCTGTGTATTTACGAAGAGTATTTACAACTTCACCGTTATTGAACTTACGATCTTCAACGTCCTCTGTTGTACCCATAATCGTAACGTTAAGCTGTCTGCGACGAGCGCGAACGTGATCCCAGTCAACAAAATAAATATGAGCAAATTCGCCACCGTCGAGTTCGCCGTCTTTAATTGTCATAACTTCGCTACGTCCAAAAAATACACTTCTGAGGTGTCCGTCTGTATTCATACTTGTAAAGTCGCCGGGCTCATTAACGTAACGACCAAACTGTGTGTGGATCGGTCCGGGATGACGATATTGATGCTCTTCTGCAAAATCAGGAGCAATTTTTCTCATAATGTCGAGAAGGTCATGCTGTAAATATTCAATATCAAATGAATCTATATCGTGTGAACACTCCTGGATCATAACACAGCAAGTTGTATGATGTGATGCAAGAGCACATGTACCGTTTTTAATGCCTGAAGCTTTAACTATTTCAATAACTTCCTTTGAAACATCGTGAAATGTAGGGATCCAACCTCTTGACTGAAGCTCGATTTCTTTTTGATAAACTTTAAATTCCATAAAAAAGTCCTCCGTTTATTAATATTCTTTGTTAAATTTTCACAGGATATAAGTCAAATCCCGCGCTTATGTCAGCATATCACTTTTCTTTAATGTAGTCAATTTATTTCTCTTAAAATACTATTGCCTTTATTGCATTATTATTAATAAAATATTATAATTTCAAATTGACAAATAATTTTGAAATGAGGTTAATTATTTATGAAAAAAGAATCATTTGAACAAGCTATGAATGCTTTTGAAATAGAAAGTAAGTGTATTGCAGAATTTGCAAATTACATTGATGAAAAAAGCTTTTCTGATGCAGTTGAACTTTTAAAAAATGCAGAAAGAATCGGCACTTGCGGCTGCGGTCATTCAGGCATTGCCTGTCAGCATTTTTCTCATCTTCTTTGCTGCATTGAGCGTCCTTCACGTTTTATTTCTCCTGCGGAAGCCCCTCACGGCGCCACAGGTTTCCTACAAAAAGGTGACGTTATGGTTTTCGCTTCACGTGGCGGTAAAACTTCAGAGCTTTTGCCTATTATGGAAATATGCAGAAAAAAAGGCATAAATATTATCACGGTAACCGAAAATGTTTCGTCTCCCTTGGCAGAAGGCGCTAACGTTGTATTAAAACAATATGTTAACCGCGAGACTGATAAATACAACTCTCAGGGCACAACATCAACAACTTCTTTGTGTGTACTTTTCCATGCACTCCAGGCTGCATTAATTGAAGAAACAGGCTATTTAAATGAACAGTTTGCTTTAATTCATCCACACGGTGCAGTTGGAGAAAGACTTAATAAAAAATAATTATCTTCTTTTTGGTATTAAGTCAAAAATATTACATTTCTGGTAAATATCATACGTTTCTTTATCAGTAACTTTAAAAACTGCTTTTACCTTGCTGCAATTAGCATCGTAAGTAGTAAGAGAAAGTAACATTCCGTTTGAATCATACTCTGCTTCGCTTTGAATCAGAGTATTTTCATTGTATTTAAAAACTTGCGTCCCTGTTGCATCTTTTAATTCCCAGCCGTTATTAACCATTTTATCGGTATACGTGAAATCGACTGTATGCAAAATCTCGTTATCATTTATATATTCAATGTAATTCATTTTAAATCCATACTGATAACTGTACAACACAGTATGAATCACACTATTATCATCTACAAATATTTTCTTGGTTAATACGTTATTGCTATCATAAACAAACTCTGACATATTGTTTTTAACGTTTGTGCTCGTAATACTTCCCTTTTCGTCAAAAGTCAAAATTATTTCAGAAGATTCCGTTTTTGAAATTAAAGAATACAGCATTTCATTCTCATATAAAAAAACGATGCTGTCTTTCACTATATTATTCTCAAAGCATAGTATACTTGAAATTTTACCTTTATTGTCAAAGCTGTACGTTGTATGAAAATCCTCACAATAATCTTTAACGTTTATAATATTTCCCCTATTATCATACGTGACTTCGTAGCCGCTGATACAAACCTCTGTATTATCCTT
>JAGAQK010000154.1 GCA_017622825.1 Clostridia bacterium
AAGAGAACTCGACCCCGGTGAAATTGTGATTGTTGACGTGAATGGCGTCAGAAGCATACGAGATAATTGTCAGGACCGTAAATGCGCCGGTATGTGTGTTTTTGAATATTTGTATTTCGCACGCTCAGACTCAATTATAGAAGGTATGAGCGTTCACAAAGCAAGAAAACTCACGGGTAAGATACTGTCTGAGACATATCCGGTTGATGCAGACATAGTAGCTGCAGTTCCCGATTCGGGTGTTGATGCAGCAATAGGATATGCAGAAGCAGCAGGCATTCCGTATGCAAAAGCGCTTATGATTAACCGTTATGTGGGCCGAACGTTTATACAGCCAACCCAGGAACAGAGAAGCACTGCTGTAAGACTCAAAATAAACGTTATAAGGGAAACTGTAAAAGATAAAAAAATTGTACTCGTAGATGACTCCATTGTGCGCGGCACAACGTGCGTAAAACTTGTAGCAATGTTAAAAGAAGCAGGCGCAAAGGAAGTTCATATGAGAATCAGTGCACCGCCATTTATTTGGCCGTGTTATTTCGGTACTGATATACCGTCAAAAGAACATTTGATGGCTTGCAATTATACTGTTGATGAGATTTGTCAAATGATCGGAGCTGATTCTTTGGGCTTTATGCCGGTTGAAAGACTTCCGGAAGTTGTTCCTGATATTAACTGCGGATATTGCGACGGATGTTTCACAGGAAAATATCCATACGAGCACGAGTAAAAAACAGTAATAATTAAATTAAAAACAACAAATAATATCCTCATCTTGCGAAAGATGGGGATATTATGATTTTAGAAAAACTTTTTAAAAAATTAAAATATAATAATTCAAAGATGGGCTTGCCGTATAAAGAGGAGGCGAGCACCAAAATTCCGTATATTATTGATGAAACTCAAAAGCTGCTTAAGGAGCGCTTTTTAAGCAGCGGCGATTTTGTGGTGAGGCGCATATACGTTTCGTGTTATTGCAATGCCAAGAAATGTGCGCTTTTGGCGTATTTGGATGGTATGGTGCGGCAGGATTTGCTGTCGGAAAGCATAATTAAGCCGTTGCTTCACAGCGCGCCGAGTGCAAAAGAATTAATTGATAATATAAATGAGTACGTGCTTACGACGGGAGAAGTGAAGAAAGAAGATGACTTTGAAAAAGCCGTGGCGGCAATATTAAACGGTGACTGCGTGCTTTTTTTGGAAAACTGCAGTCAATGCAGCATAATAAGCTGTAAAGGATATGAAAAAAGAGCCGTTGAACAGCCTTCGTATGACGTTTCAATGAGAGGCCCGCGTGAAAGTTTTAATGAAAATTTGAGGACAAATACTACGCTTTTGAGGAGACGCGTCAAAAACAGCAATCTTGTGTTTGAAAATATGGTTGTGGGGCGCAAAACGAGCACTAATATTGCGATAGCATATATAAATGGCCTGGCAGAACAAAAATTGGTAAAAGAAGTAAAAAGACGGCTTGGAAACATAAATGTTGATATGATTTTAGAGTCGGGATATATAGAGGAATACATGGAGGATAGGCCTTTTTCGGTGTTTGCTACAGTGGGAATAACAGAAAGACCGGATGTGCTTGCTGCGAAACTAATGGAGGGGCGCGTTGCAATAATTGTTGATGGGTCGCCTTTTGTGCTGACTGCGCCGTATTTGTTTGTGGAGGCATTTCAAAACCCGGAAGATTATTATACAAGAACAGTTTACGCCGGTGTGGTGAGAATTTTTAGGTATATAGCGTTCTTTTTGAGCATAATGGTGCCGGGAATTTATGTGGCACTTACAAGCTTTCATCAAGAATTGATACCAACTTCGCTGCTTTTTTCAATAGCGGCGTCAAGCGAAGGCGTTCCGTTTGGATCCTTTGCAGAAGTAATGCTGTTTTTGCTCATATTTGAGCTTCTGAAAGAAGCCGGTATACACATGCCGAAAAACATCGGACAGACGATAAGTATAGTCGGTGGTCTTGTTTTGGGAGAGGCAGCGATTCAAGCAGGTCTGATAGGCGCTCCCGTTGTGATAATTATAGCGTTTACGGCAGTCTCAGGCTTTGTGGTGCCCACAATCAGCAACGAAGTTACGCTGCTCCGGTGGATTTTCCTGTTTTTGGGCGGGTTTTTAGGTGGCTTCGGAATATCAGTGGGAATAATAGGGCTTACCATTCATGTTACAGGAATAGAATCTTTCGGGTATAGCTTTGCATCTCCTTTTATGCCATGCAGACCGGGAGATTTGAAGGATGCATTTATAAGGGCGCCTTTGTGGATGATGCGCCGCAGACCGTATGGAATGGCAACACAGGATAAAGTAAGAGAAAATACACCGATGCCACCTGATAAGTGATATTAAAAGGAGAAAAAAGTGAAAGCAAAAAAATTGGTAAGTCTTTTGACATTTTTAACAATTGCATTTACAAATTTTACCGGATGCTCTATTAAGTCAACAAAAAGGGATTTAAGCTCACTTGCTGTTGTAATAGGAATCGCAATAGACAAAAGCGACGGTGATAACCGAGGCTTTGAGACATTTGGACAGGAAAAGGATAAAATATTGATGACCGTCCAGGTGGTGAGAAATGATTCCGTCGGGCAACAAAAAAGCCCGGGAGGAGAATCCGGTGCCGGGGGAGAAGGCGATATTGGAAAACCGTATTGGAATGTGGAAGCTGTAGGTGGGAATTTGCTGGAAACAATAAGAGCAGCAAGTCATGTTACAAACAGGAGCCTGTACTTGGCGCAAAATCAGATAGTGGTAATAAGCAGCGAAATAGCAAAAGATGGAATCGCAAAATATTTAGATTTCTTCTTTAGAGACCACGAGACGCGTTATGATGTGAGCCTTGTAATAGCAGAAAAAAGCGCCGGAGATATTTTATCGGTAGAGTCGCACCTTGATAATTTGCCGGCTCAAGACTTGTATAAACTTATAAAAAGTCAAAAAAAAGACAGTGGAGTACCGGAGTGTACTTTATTTTCCTTTATAAGAGATTATAAAACACAGTACAAATCATCTCTTGTGCCTTTTGTGAGAGTAATCGAACCCGAAGATAAAGATAAGTCACCGCACCTTTTTGTGGCAGGAAGCAGCATATTTACTGATGATAAAATGGTTGGAATACTGGATGAAAAGCAAACGCGTGGTGTTTTGTGGGTAAAAGACAGCATAAATGACGGTATTCTGGCAGTTGAGCATGGTGAAACAGCCGTTTCGTTGGAAATAATTAGCAGCTCCGGTAAATTTACTGCAAAGTACGAAAATGGCAAAATTAAAGTAAAGAGCAAAGTCGAGGCAACTCTGAGCCTTGGAGAATACCAGGGTGATGGGAATTTTGACAGCAAGACAATGAAGATGCTCGAAAAGTCGTGTATAGACGAGATTAAAAAGGAGATTAACGAAGGTTTTGCAAAGTTGAAAGAAAACGGGGCGGATGTTTTTGGTGTAGGAGACTATTTTTACAGACATGATTACAAAAATTGGCAGAAAATAAGCCCGAATTTTAATGAGTTATATAAAAATGCCGAGCTTGATATTGAAGTAGAGGCAAAAATTATAAGAACAGGCTCGCTTTTAAAGCTTTTGGATATCAACCCGGGAGGAAATAATGAGTAAGAGGCAATTTGTTTTTATTACGGCTTGCTTTGTGCAAGGGTCGTTCATGTATACAATGTACTATTATCAAGTCGCTGCCAATGAATCCTGGCTGACTTTGATAGGCGGCATTTTGGTGGGAATGTTAATTGCTTCCATATATGGTAAACTCTACGAAATGCATTATGATAAATCAAGCGGCTGCGCTAAAGGCCTTGCAGAGATTAATGAAGCAGTTTTTGGCAGGTTTATCGGCAAATTTGTATCAAGTTTATATGTGTTGACGCTCGCTTTTTCATGTTCAAGAATGCTTAGAGAAGCCGGACAGTTCGTGGGCGGTAACCTTTTGATGGGAATAAACTGGGTCTTTATTTTGGCAATTCTGGTAATTCTCTGTGCATTTGCGGCACATAATGGCGTGAAATATTTTGCATCTGTAGGGACTGCGACATGTCTGTTTATGTATATTTTTACAATAGTATTGTTTGTTTTGCTATTGCCGCATTCTGAAATTGACTTTTTGCTTCCGATTGGCAAGGCTTCTGCAGGAACTTATTTTCGTGGCATATCGCTATGCAGCGCCCTTCCGTTTGCGGAGCTGCTTGCACTCGTTGTTATAGCACCGGATGTGAAAGGTAACAACCGCGGCAACTTGAGAAAAGAGCTTTTTTACGGAATACTTGCCGGCGCGCCGTTTATTTTGATTTCTGTTTTAAGAGATACGCTTGTGTTAGGTCCCTTGATGAGTACCTTTTCCTATCCGGGGTATGAAGTGATAAGGCTTGTTGATTACAAGGTGTTTTCAAACGTTGAAAGTCTGTATGGCATTATAATAATATTTTTAATGTTTTTTAAAAGTGCGCTTTTGTTTCTTTCTATAACAAGACTTGCATCAAAAATATTAGGATGTAAGCAGAATTTTTTGTTTTATGTTGCTGTGGCAGTGGTGGTTTTTTTTGTATCACAAAAAATGGCAACATCCAATGTGGTGCTGTCTGAGTTGGTACTAAATTATGCGCCGTACTTGCTGCTTGCTGTAAATGTTGCTTTGCCTGGAGTGACTTTGATAATATCATACTTGAAAAATAAAAAGTGAAATATTTTTATGACTTTGATATTATTTCAAGCGGTAATTTGACTAATTGAGGCTGTCCCATAAAACTGAATTCAACAAAACCAATCCTTTTGTGCCTGTCAATTTTTTTGATGATACCTTCATTGCCTACAAGAGGTCCTGAAGTAATTATTATTTTTGAATTTAATATATAACCAGAGGACATAGGGATACTACGGTCGCCGTCTGTGATGCCGGCAAGAAAATCGGCTTCTTCGCGGCTTATGGGTACAAAGTCATCGCCGCCTTTTAAAATTCGCTTGAAACCGTCAAATTTTTTTAAAGCCTCGTAGAAGTCTTTGATGCAGTCTGTGATAACAAATATATATCCCGGGAAAAGAGGACGTATTCTTTTCTCGAATATACCATCTTTTTTATATAAGTACTCTGCCTGTGGTACAAAACAATCAGAATAAAGACTGCTTGAAACGCGGTCTTTTATTTTGGTGCATAAACGGTATTCGCTTTTTGATTGAACTTGTATAACGTACCAATTTGAGTACAAATTTATCACCTCACAAGATATTTTAACATTCTTTTTTTAAACGGTCAAACAAGCAAAATTGTTAATGGTTAATCACAAAATATTTACTTGACAAAAGTCGATTAGGGGACTAACCTAATCATTGGTGCTTTAGCGATTTGCTTACGCCATTTGAAATTACCGTTGATGGAAAGGAGTGTTTGCACTTGAAGAAAATCAAATTGTTTAATTGCATTACTTTTGCACTGCAATTGGCTCTTTCTGTTGTTTTTGTGACATATTTGATTAAATTAAATATACTTCCTGACAGTGCAAATGTTATCTGTGTTGTTGTTATAGCAATTGCAAACGTATTGACTGCGTTTTTTTTCGCCGGTAAAACAAAAAGAAAAAAAATAGCGTGCACATTTATTTCGTGCATATTATGCATAATAATGTTACTACCTATCCGTGTGATGAAAATTACTGACAACACGCTGAAAAATTTGCAAGGCGAGACGACTGTGTATCACACCGGATATGAGATATTGGTAAGAAAAGACGATAAGGCTAAAATATTAAATGATATAGCATCATATAAATTCGGTATAGATACTTCTTATGATAAGGAAAGTGCAAATGAAGCAATTAAACATATTTCGGAGAAGTTAAATGGCACAACACTTGATTACAAAGAATATGCAAGTTCTGCCACTTTGTGGGAGGCTCTTGTGACGAGCAAAGAAGTTGACGTTGTAATTATTGAGAGTACTTTTTATGATATGTTTGATGAATTATATGCTGTAGAGGGCGATAGTGCTGATAATTACGTTAAAAAAGTAGAGAATATCACGGTTTCGATTGAAGTTCAAAAACCAGAGGAGACTAATCCTGATAAGGATACGCAGCCTGATAAGCAGAAAGAATTAAATAAAAGGCCTTTTGTACTTTATGTGAGCGGTATTGACGTTTCGGGAAAAATTACAATGCGAAGCAGAAGTGACGTTAATATTCTTATAGTAATAAACCCTATAACCAAAAAAATGGTTTTGGCAACTGTCCCGAGAG